>CAXIBS010000276.1:0-1540 GCA_964022585.1 uncultured Colwellia sp. | reverse complement strand
TGACGAGCAGACGGTCGCTACGTTATTTGCTTTATTAGAAAAATATAACCCTGAACAGCTAAATGACTTATTAGCAAGTTACCAGCAAGAATTACTTATCAAGAAAAATAGGGTGGTTACTGTTCAAAAAGGACAAGTTGATAAAATCTTCCCACAACAAGATCGCAGTTCTCGGGCGCTTGTTAATGACCGTGCTATTTTTAAAAGTTATCAAGCACGTGGAAAAATCATAATTGATAACCAAAATGCGGTCTCAGCAGATATTTTTATCAATGGTAAAAAGCTTAATATTGCCGACCCTTTACAAGCTCATAATAGCTATCAATATTCGTTACATAAACGTACTAGAAATGGCGACAATACTCTAAAAGTTGCAAACATATTACCTGAAGGGGCTAGTGTTAATATCACCATTCCTTATCCAACATTGGAAAAGCAAGCACTACAATACAAACAGCGATTTGAACAAGTAGACAGGTTAATTGAAAATGATATCAAGCAAGGTTTTCCCGGTGCAGTTTTAGTGGTAGTTAAAGATGGAAAAATTATTAAAAATAGTGCTTACGGTTATGCAAGAAAGTTTGCAGAAGGGGGAGGTTTACTTTCAACGCCAGTAAAAATGAACACCGACACTGTATTTGATCTCGCTTCAAATACTAAAATGTTCGCTACCAATTTTGCATTGATGAAGTTAGTTAATGAAGGCAAGTTAGATATTAGTTTACCTATTCATCATTATTTACCCGCATATCGTGGTGAAGGACGTGAATTTCGTACGGTAAAAGATATTCTGACCCATAATGCAGGTTACTCACCTCAAATAAGGTTTTATACGCGTGAAAATAGTCTAGGAAATAAGTTTTTTTCTCGTCAAGTGAAGAAGACAAAAGATTTACTATTAACACAAGTTCCCTTTGCTGTTGGTCGATCAGTAAAACACATGTATAGCGATACAGATTATATGCTGTTAGCAATGATTGTTGAAAAAATTACAGGCATGCCATTAGATGTTTTTGTTGAATATGAGATTTACAATCCTCTTGGGCTGAAAAGCACCGTATTTAATCCTTTAAGTAAAGGCTTTCGGAAAAATCAATTTGCAGCTACAGAGATTTATGGCAATACGCGAGATGCTCGTATTCACTTTGAAAACGTACGAACTAATGTTATACAAGGTGAAGTTCATGATGAAAATGCTTTCTACTCTTTAGCTGGAGTTGCGGGCCATGCTGGGCTTTTCTCCACAGCTGAAGAGTTGGCTGTTTTAGCACAAACGTTATTAAATCGTGGAGGCTATGGAAATAAGCATCTTTTTTCTGGAAAAGTGATTGATCAGTTTATTAAGCCTGATGATGGTAACGGCACATTTGGTTTAGGTTGGCGTCGTGCTAATAATGGCGATCTAAAATGGCATTTTGGCCCTTATGCAAGTGCTTCAGCATACGGGCATACGGGCTGGACAGGCACAGTAACAGTGATAGACCCTGAAAATGATTTAGCTATTATTTTATTGACGAACGCACGGCACAGTGAAATTGAG
>CAXIBS010000275.1:0-1562 GCA_964022585.1 uncultured Colwellia sp. | reverse complement strand
ACTCATTAAGAAAAAATATTGGCATAGTGCCACAAGATACTGTGTTATTTAATGATACGCTTTTTGAAAATGTACAATATGGAGCACCAGAGGCAAGTGCTGAAAACGTACATAATGCCTTCAAACTAGCACATTTATCTGACTTTGTTTCAGGATTACCTGAAGGCGTTGAAACTATAGTTGGAGAGCGTGGCTTAAAGTTATCAGGTGGTGAAAAACAACGTGTTGCAATTGCGCGTACTATTTTGAAGAACCCGAAAATTTTAGTGTTCGACGAAGCAACATCTTCACTTGATAGCCAGTCAGAACAAGCCATATTACGTGCCATTAAAGAAGTTGCAGAACATAGAACTAGCTTGGTTATTGCACATCGTTTATCAACTATTGTCGATGCTGATAATATTATTGTTATGCAACAAGGTGAAATTGTCGAGCAGGGTACACACCAGCATTTAATCACTGAAAAAGGCCATTATTATAGAATGTGGCAATTACAACAATCAGACAACAGTGAATAGCTTTTCTACGACTTGCTACTCAGTATGAATAAAGAAAGAGAAAAATTGAGTAAAATTTTATGACGGTAATACATGAAATAGAGCAAACCAAGCAATGGTTAACTCAGGTTATTATCAACCTGAACTTCTGCCCATTTGCTAAGAAAGAGTTTGTAAACCAAACCATTCATTATCATGTAAGTGAGAAAGCACAACTAAAAACTGCTTTAGTTGAGTTTTTAGCGCAATGTTATTACTTAAATGATAATCCAGCCATTGAAACAAGTTTGTTAATTTACAGTGATGGTTTTAGAGATTTTAACCGTTTTCTTGATTTGGTTGATGACAGCAATGATCTTATTGTTGAACATGGCTTTGAAGGGATATTTCAAATAGCGACCTTTCATCCAGAATACTGCTTTGCTGATGCTGATTACGATGATGCCAGTAACTATACCAACCGTTCTCCATACCCTACATTGCACTTAATTCGCGAGCAAAGCATGGAACGCGTGCTCAGCGTATATAAAAACCCTGAAGCTATTCCTGAAAATAATATTGCCTTAGCTGAAAAAATGGGAGCAGAATATTTTCAGTCTTTACTACATAAAATTAGCAATAGTTAGCAAAGATTAAATCAACTTAAAAATCCTGCTTAGTTTTCATATTGCTAATAACTTTTCTTTGCTATTCACACCGTACTTTGAATTACGATATACTGGCAACAATTTAGATATAAGCGTCACTTGTGCGCTTACTCATTAGGTATATTTTTGTGGAAAAACTTCCTGTTGTAAAAGTTGGTGGTAGCGTTGAAGAAGCTGTAAAAGGCGAATATTCTCTTGATGTAGTAGCAATATTAAAAGAAGCGTGGCAATTAACCTTAAAGTCGCGCATGTCAATTAATTTAGGGTTACTGACTTGCCTTGTTATCGGTATGTTAGTGTCAATTATAGTCAGTAGCCAACTCGGTGGAATAGAAGTTGCGATTCAAGACCAGCAGTCTGCCACTTTACTTAATATTATCGTTACTTTAGTGGTTTACCCCTTTATTGTTGGTGTAGA
>CAXIBS010000274.1:0-1633 GCA_964022585.1 uncultured Colwellia sp. | reverse complement strand
TGAATAACTTAACTTTATGGACAAGTGCTACCACCATTATGTATAACACTGCTGTCGCAATTGCAGCAATTAGTGGTATATAGATTTATCTGACCTCGCCTTAACTGGCGAGGTTTTTAGTGTTTTTTAATATTTAGTTATTATTTGGTTTATGGGTGAAGCTTAAAGTTTTGCCAACTACCATCATTTTTTTCAAAACATACTCTATCATGTAAGCGATTAGCTCTACCTTGCCAAAACTCGATATACGTTGGCTTAATACGCCATCCTCCCCAAAATTCAGGATGGGGTACTTCTCCCTTATTATATTTATGATTAAAATGATCCATACGATCGATTAATTCATTATCATGAGTAAGTTTGTTACTTTGCTTTGATGCCCAAGCGCCAACTTGGCTGCCTCTATCCCGGCTATGAAAATAATCGGCTGATTCTTGTTTTGTTACTCTTTCAACGGTGCCTTCTATGCGAATTTGCCTTTGTAATACATTCCAATGAAACAATAAGGCTACTTTATTATTTTCAACTAACTCATGGCTCTTTCTACTGCCATAGTTTGTAAAGAAAACAAAGCCCTGTTCATCAAAATGTTTAAGTAGCACCATCCGTGAACTAGGCTGTCCGTCACTATTACAACTACTAACAGACATTGCTTCTGGCAATAAAATACCCGATTTATTTGCGTCATTAAACCACTGGGTAAAAAGTTCTGTTGGAGTTGAATCAGAGGCTATTTCAGGTAATGGTAAAGCGACGCCTTGACCAAAAGTAAACAAGCAGCGAATTTTTTCATATAAAGTCATAGGTTATTCATAATAAAAAGAAGAATTCTTGCTATGATTTTATCAGATTTTAACTACAGAAAACTAATATAATACTAAGGCTATTAGTAAATATTAATATAGTAATTACCAATCATCTGAGTCATCGAGTAACTCACGTAGTCTTTTTTTCTCTAACAAGTCGTCAATTCGCTTTCTCGCAAGTAAATTTCGCTGTGCTTGTTCTAGCTTCTCTTTATTGCTAACTTCATTAGGCTCTATATCACCTTCTTGTTCAATCGCTTCTTCACGTTCAGAAACATCTTCAATATCATCTAAAAAGTTATCATCATCTGCCATTAGCTTTACTCTTTAAAAAACATGTTCTGAATACAAACATAAGCAAGGAATAGGGTATTTTCAATTAAATTTTATAATTTCTTTTATTGCTATAGTAAATATTAAGTTAACATGGGCATATGTAGCATAAACTCTTTAATTAAAGGTCGTATGGAAAATCAGCAGTTTTCTCAGTGGTTTTATTCCTTTCAAAAACAAGCTAAAAGACTAAATGAGCGACGTATAATTGTACTTACTGGTGAAGACAGCTGGGCCGTTTCATTATTGCAATCAATTGACTCTTTTGCTCATTACGACCAGGTTGCCGTAAATAAAACGTGGCTAGTTTATGGTGGAAATACCTTAATTAATGCAAATGTTTCATTAAAGCGTTTTCGAGATAAATTGGGTAGTGAAAGTAATTACCTTATCTTTACTTCAGAGCACTTCAATGCCGATGCATTAGCTGCCTTATCCGGTACGCTTGTAGGTGGTGGGATATTATTTTTATTGTTAAATGATACAGCTTTGAT
>CAXIBS010000273.1:0-1679 GCA_964022585.1 uncultured Colwellia sp. | reverse complement strand
AGACGATATTAAGAAAAACAGTCAGTTTTTATGATAAAGATCGATACTTTGCACCAGACATTGTGGAAGCGTCGGCTATTATCAGCGATGGTGATTTGAATCAATTTATGCCAGAGAACCTTTTACCAAGCTTCTAAACTTGGTTGTTGGAACAAATGCCCAAGATTATTCTCGTAAATTTTGGGCAACTTATTAATCACTTCAAAAGTAAATGTTATGAACTTAATTCCATCAGATGATAATTATTTAGCCCCTTATGTGAGCAAACGCACTGGAGAAACACGTTTAGGTGAAATGCTAAAGTCATTGTCATTATTTGATGACAACGACGTTATGAGCGCATTAACTAAATTGAAGCAGCAAGGAATTAAGTATCTTTTACTTGGTATTCCAGAAGATATCGGTCCAAGAGCTAACTTAGGTAAACCCGGTTCAGATAAAGGATGGGAGGCATTTTTACATAAGTTTTGCTCCTTACAGCAAAACGAGTTTATACAGGGTAAAGAAATTGCCGTAATGGGGCATATTTACTGTGAAGATCTACAAACTAAGAGTGTTTTTTTAGATACAAGTAAGGCTGATGATTTAAGAAAACTTAGAGAATTAGTTAGAGAACTAGATGAGCGCGTAAGTACTATTTGCAAAATGATCTTTGATTTAAAGCTTACACCTATCATTATTGGAGGAGGACATAATAATGCCTATCCGATAATTAGAGCGGCTAGTCTTAGTCAAAGCTCTGCTATTGCCGCAATAAATTTAGATCCCCATACTGATTTTAGAAGTTGTGAAGGTCGTCATAGTGGTAATGGATTTAGCTACGCCGCTAAAGAGGGGTTTCTTCAATACTACTTCTCTTTAGGGATGAATGAACTTAAAAATTCAGCAGCCAATATTGAGTCGTTACAAACTTATGGTTTTCAATGGGCAAGTTATCAAGATATATGGGTGAGAAGGACATACGATTTTGATGAGGCACTGGTTAAAGCTAAAAAATATTTGCATGATGCTAACAAGGTTTTTGGCATTGAACTCGATGTAGATTGTCTTGCGATGATGCCCGCTAGTGCATTTACTAATTGCGGTATTCAGGTGCAAGATGCTGAATACTATGTCTATGATTTAGCATCTCAGTTAAACTCATGTTATTTACATTTGGCAGAAGGTTCGCCTGAGCAACATCCTAGTAATTATAGTGCTGGTGTTAATGATGTCGGTCAGGTTTATGCGTCATTAGTTACCAGTTTTATACAGGCTAAACAGAGTGTAAGAAGCTGGCATTAATGCTGTACTTTGCTATCTCTGCTAGTTGAATAAAGCAATTAAGCATTCTATAAAAAATGCCAACGCAAATTATTTTACGTTGGCATTTTTGTGCGTACTGCTTTCTATTTTACTATTTTACTTTGATATTAATTCTTGTTCGTGATGCTGTGCTATTTCATCCGTAATAGCTTGTTGCTTTCTTTTTTCTGATACTTTGCCTTCGGTTAGCCAATAAAAGAATAAAGGCACAAAGAAAATAGCCAAAAATGTTGCCGCAATCATACCGCCCATAACACCTGTGCCAACACTATGGCGAGCACCAGCGCCAGCGCCAGAGCTTTATGCTAACGGAACAACACCTAAAATGAAGGCAAGTGATGTCATGATAATAGGTCTGAATCGCAAGCGAGCAG
>CAXIBS010000272.1:0-1730 GCA_964022585.1 uncultured Colwellia sp. | reverse complement strand
CCTATTAACCCGCTTATTGGTGCCGCAGGTGTTTCAGCTGTACCAATGGCTGCTAGGGTTGCAAACAAAGTAGGTTTAGAAGCTAATCCACAGAACTTCTTATTAATGCATGCAATGGGTCCTAATGTTGCAGGTGTACTTGGCTCAGCGGTTGCTGCAGGTATCTTGCTAGCCCTAGTATAAGTAAACTACAAATAGTTACTTAGATGACTTAAATTAAAAAGCCGAGCATGTCTCGGTTTTTTTATGCGTAAATGTTAATATAAATTTTTACCTTTACTATTTTTATCGTTATGAAAAGAATTATTTTTGTTTGTTTTACTCTATTAGCGCTTTCTGCGTGTACAACGTCTTAAACAGGTAGAAATCAAGTTTCTTTATACTCAAATGCAGAGTTAAATCAAATGGGGATTACTTCATTTGACAAAATGAAAAAAGAAATCCCAATCAGCGATGATAAAGCAACTAATGATTTTGTTATGTGTGTTGCTAGTGCGATAACTGAAAATGTGCCTGAGTCAGCACATCAAGGAAATTGGGAAGTTGTCGTATTTGATTCACCACAAGTTAATGCATTTGCACTACCCGGTGGTAAAATTGGCGTTTATACAGGTATTTTGCGAGTTACTGAAAATCAAGATCAATTAGCTGCAATTATTGGACATGAAGTAGGGCATGTTATAGAACATCACTCTAATGAACGCTTATCAGCAGATAAAGTATCAAATGTAGGTTTGGCTGTTGCAGCCATAGCATTAGGAGCAAGTGATATGGACAATAAAGAACTTTGGGTGGCAGGTTTAGGTATTGGTATTCAATATGGTGTGATTATGCCTTATAGCCGTTCACATGAAAGTGAGGCTGATATTGTTGGTCAAGAGTTAATGGCACGTTCAGGCTTTGCACCGCAAGCTAGTGTTCAGTTATGGAAAAACATGTCAAAACTGAGTAAAGATGCACCACCTGAATTTATGTCAACGCATCCTTCAAATCAAACGCGTATTAAGCAACTAAATGAGCACTTAATTGTTTCTCATCCCCTTTATTTATCTGAACGAAATGCTGGGAATACTCATCACTGCGTGAAACCAGAAATTATTCCTGAATCGCCTAGAGCAACTAGCAAAAAATAATTACTAATAATCATACATCAGTAAATAATAAAAAATAGCATTTTATAAATCCTTTGCTAGGCTTAGTTAGTAGCATCACAGTGAAGTGATCGTTATTAATATAACTTTAAAAGGAACTTATTATGCTATTCAAATGGTTTTCTCGTCTGCTTCATACAATTGTTTTCCTCGCTCTACTCTATATTTTTAGCTATTTGTTTGCACCACTACTAGCAGAAGCTACTCCCATGACTAATGCATTCATCAATGAAATTCATTATGACAATATTGGGGGAGATGTTGATGAATATGTTGAAATAGCGGGTAATGCGAGTATCGATTTATCAAGTTGGTCTTTATGGTTATATAACGGTAGTAAGAGTGAAGCCTATGAATCATTTAACTTAGGTTCTTGGAATTATATAGATATAGCTTCACAGTTTGGTTTTCTAAAAGTACAAACCAAAGGTTTACAAAATGGCTCTCCTGATGGTTTAGTGCTTTTTGATGGAATGAGTGTGATCCAGTTTTTATCATACGAAGGAAGTTTTACTGCTAACTCAGGTATTGCAAAAGGTATAACTAGCACAGATATTGATGTACAGGAGACAAAAGGTA
>CAXIBS010000271.1:0-1774 GCA_964022585.1 uncultured Colwellia sp. | reverse complement strand
TTTTTGCAATAAATAGTTAATATCAAAAAGGCATTGGATAATTTATTCAATGCCTTTTTTAATTCGATTATAGTATGAATTTATATCGGCTTTTATCTAAGATAATATCTTTAAAAAAGAAAAAACGGAAAAAATCTCAGTTGAAAGTAAAAGAATAATGGTAAATTATTAATGGTAAAAAATATTAAGCAACAACATAAACGGGCACAACAAGCGATTAATGAAGGGCAGTATCAGCAGGCTCATCAACTTATCATAAGTATATTGTCTCAAGACAAGTATTTTGCTGACGGGTATTTTTTATTAGCGATGATTGCAAGTGTCCATCACAATCATGCAAAGGCAATTCAATTAATAAAGCAATCTATTGTGCTGGCACCAGAGCAAGTGGAGTATGTTGCACAGTTAGCGAAACATTACGCGTTAGTCAATGATCATGTTCAAGCGTTACATCATGCCAATAAAGCAGCAAAATTAACCGTTAAATTAGCAACTAAGTCAGCATTAACGTTTGATACCATCGGCGTTGCATACAGCCGAATTGGATTACATCAACAAGCGGTACCTTTTTTTAAACAAGCGGTAGCTGCTAATAATAACAATGGTATTTTTTACTTCAACCTTGGCGCATCATTAAAGTTTATTGGGGATTTTAAGGCTGCACGCAGTGCCTATGAAAAAACCGTATCTTTAATGCCAATGTATTGTAAAGCCCATGCTGCGTTAACAAGTTTAGGTAATATAACAGCTGATAATAACCATATTGAAGAATTAACTAGTCTATATGGGCAATTAACCAAAACAGATGACATACTCTATATTGGGCACGCATTAGCAAGAGAATATGAAGCTCTTAAAAATTACAATAAAGCGTATCATTATTTAAGTCAGAGTAAAAAAGCTAAGTTAGCAGAATTAACCTATCAATTTACTGATGATGAAAAAATGTTTACAGCGCTAAAAGATTTTTTTCATCATTCAAATGCTAATAATAGCAGTCTAGATGACTTGAATAGTGGACATGACTCTAATGAAGCGTTATTTGTGGTCGGCATGCCCAGAACAGGCACAACTTTAGTTGAGCGAATATTATCAAAGCACACTGATGTTACTAGTGCAGGTGAATTACAGCATTTTGGTTTATTACTAAAAGAGCTAACTAAAACAACCACTAATAGAGTAATAGATAAGGAAACGGTGAAAGCTGTAGCATCAATAAATTTTAATGAGTTAGGTAAAGCTTACATTGATAGTACACGTGCAATTACAGGAAACACAGCTAAATTTGTTGATAAAATGCCATTAAATGTTTTGTATGCTGGCTTTATCATTAAGGCACTACCTAAAGCAAAAATAATTTGTTTAGATAGAGGGCCTCTAGATACTATTGTAAGTAATTATCGGCAATTATTTGCGGTGAATTTTTCTTATTATAATTATGCTTACGATTTACAAACGACGGCAGAGTTTTATCTTCAATTTAGGCAATTAACAAAATTATGGCTGAGGTTATTTCCCGATAATTTTTATGTAGTTAATTATGAAGAGTTAGTAAAAAAACCGGAAGAAGAAGCAAAGAAGATCATTGAGTTTTGTGGTTTAGATTGGCAAATACAGTGTTTAGATATTGATAAAAACTTAGCACCTGTAGCAACAGCAAGTGCAGTGCAAGTAAGGCAGCCAATTAATAATAAATCAGTGGGGAATTGGCAAAAATATAAACCTTACTTAACTGAAGTAAACAACTATTTAGGGCAGAAAAAAATACTATAGT
>CAXIBS010000270.1:0-1801 GCA_964022585.1 uncultured Colwellia sp. | reverse complement strand
ATTCTTAAAGAAAGAGTTTCTAAGCCTTGTAAAATTTGAAATACATTCATTGGAGAAATTGCAGCACCCATATTTCTCAGTGGCACAACACGTGCTCTTGCAATAAATGCTGCCGCACCAAATGTTTCGGTGTAACTTACGCCGTGGTATGAAGGATCTGGATCATTTAGTTGTGCAAAACGCTCTTTATGTTCACTCCAAGGAAAGTTTCCTGAATCTACAATCATACCACCAATAGAGGTACCATGACCGCCAATATATTTAGTTAATGAATGTACAACAATATCAGCACCATGTTCAAATGGACGACAAAGAGCAGGACTTGCCACTGTATTATCAACCACTAATGGCACACCGTGCTTGTGAGCTATTTCAGCCATTTTGGCAATATCTGCAATATTACCTGATGGATTACCGATAGTTTCACAAAAAACAGCTTTGGTATTTGCGTCAATCAAACTTTCTAATGAATCAAAATCATCATGAGCTGCAAATCTCACTTCAATACCTTGCTGCGGTAAAGTGTGAGCAAATAAATTATACGTACCACCGTATAGCTTATTAATACTAACAATATTATCACCTACTCTAGCAAGTGTTTGTATTGTTGCAGTAATTGCTGCCATACCTGATGCTAAAGCTAAGCCGGCTATCCCACCCTCTAGTGTTGCAACACGTTGCTCTAAAACAGCTTGAGTTGGGTTACCTATACGCGTGTAGATATTACCTTCAACTTTAAGATCAAATAAATCAGCACCGTGCTGAGTATCATCAAAAGCATAGCTTGTTGTTTGATAGATAGGTACCGCTACGGCTTTACTTGTTTGCTCTGGGCTATAGCCAGCGTGAATGGCTGCAGTTTCTCTACGCATGAAGATCTCCAAATTAATAGTTATGATATAAAGTAATTATTTACTCATATTAACCAATAATTAGAGAATTCAATAAGATAATATAGTGCTTAGGGTTAGTTATTTAGTTATAAGTAAAAACCGTATTAACTAAATAACTAAATACGGTTTTTACTAAGTTAATATTAGTGAGGAAACGCTATGCCTGTCCAATGCTTGAAAAAAGCTTTTTGCTTACGACTAGCATTCTTTATAGGCACAATATTTAACTTACCCTGAGGCGTAGCCCCTAAAGTAATCATTCGAGTGAAAAGCTCATCTCTGCGGAAAAAAGTAATATTAACTTGGTCTTTCGGTTTAAAGTTTTTTAGCCGCTTTCCTAAATCTTTATCAGATATACGCAGATCATCAATAGCAATAATAATGTCATCTAACATTAAACCTGCATTCCATGCAGGACTTCCTTTTTCAATTGCTGATATTTTCAAACCGTTAGTTGAAGGCTTAGTTTTGATTCCTGTCCATGCTCGTTGCTTATTTTTCTGAGCATAATTCATCGTTAAGCCCGCTTTAGCCAGTAGCTTATTAAAATCTACATTCGCATAACCATGAACATTCTCTTGCCACCAGGCTTGATAATCATCACCTGTAACTTGTTTTAAAATATTAACTAAATCAGTTTCATCAAAACTTTTAGGAATTTTAAATTGTTGATATAACGCATTATGAACATCGCGATAACTTTTCTCTAACTTTGTCTTTTCAATAATTGAAAAATCAAGTAACCATGAAACTAAAAAACCTTCAGAGTAAATATTTACACTATGGTTTTTATCATAATCTCCACCTTCCTCTAGCCATTTATCAAAGCTAGCCTGTGACACAGTTTGGCTTTGTCTTCCAGGTTTGTGAAGATAATAAACTTCATATCAGTGAAGTTACTACAAAGA
>CAXIBS010000269.1:0-1803 GCA_964022585.1 uncultured Colwellia sp. | reverse complement strand
AGCATAATGTCACAGCATTAATTATTAATAAACGTAATGAGCAAGACGAATACGGCATAGTAATGCTTGCTGATATCGCTAAAGAAGTTTTAGCAAAAGATCGTTCTCCTGAACGCGTAAACTTATATGAAATAATGGCGAAACCATTGATCAGTGTGCTACCTGATATGGATGTAAGATATTGTGCTCGATTATTTGAGCGCTTCAGAATTCATCTTGCCCCAGTTATTGAAAACAAAGAAATTATTGGTATGGTTGATTACACCAATATGGTGTTTAGTCAGGTCGAATAGTTAACGTAAATAGGCTAGGTTATTGAGTTAACTTCCATGTGAGAGTACTCAATAATTTAGCATTAAAAATTAGAAGGTTTAAATGAGTAAATTTAAATCTTCCCAAAAATAGTGTTACTTTTTAGCAAAACGATCAAGCTTTTAATATGTTGATGTTATAACGCTTTTGTTAATGTAGGCTATAAGGTTAAAATAGCCGGAATTAATCCGCTAGCGCTAGAAAATAATATATCTCTATGAGTAAAATTTACCACCATCCAGTACAAATCTATTATGAAGACACTGACCATTCAGGAGTCGTTTATTATCCCAATTTTTTAAAGTACTTTGAACGAGCACGTGAACATGTCATCGATAGCGACCGTTTAGCTAAATTGTGGAACGAAAAAAGTTTAGGATTTGCTGTATATAAAGCAAACTTAACTTTTCAAGACGGTGTTGAGTTTGCTGAAATTTGTGATATTCGCACAACGTTTAAACTTGATGGAAAATATAAAACGCTATGGCGACAAGAAGTTTGGCGTCCTAATGCCACTAAACCTGCCGTTATTGGTGATATTGAAATGGTTTGTCTAGATAAAGAAAAACGCTTACATCCAATTCCTGATGAAATACTAACGCCATTAACTTCAAGTTAATCACATTCTTGGTAACCTAATAAAGGCGTGCTATTAAAACAGCGTAATTTATAGTCAATATCTTGGTTCTTAGTTTTTGTTCTTAAAGCTAATGCAATACGATGTTGTTCATTACCCTTAGGATATAAAAGCCAATTTTGCCAAACACTTGCGTTATCTACCCTATGTTGAGCAAAGCTCAAATTAATATTATTTTTAATAGCAAAGGGTAATGATGTTTCTGTGAAGGTATCAATAATATTGAAACTAAAGTCTTTAAGGGGAATAGCTAAGCCTAGTCCCCATGCTTTAATGTATGACTCTTTTAACGTCCAATAGTCAAAAAAACGATGACGTTGTTGCTCTTTAGGTAAAGAGAATAATTCATTAGTCTCAGTTACTGAAAAGTATCTATCTGCTATGGCTAAAACATCGTTATTGCGTGTTGTGTTCTCAACATCACAACCAATATCGTCTTCTAAAGTTACTGCGCAAATAATAAGATTTTTTGTATGACTGATATTAAATCGTAAAGGAATGGGGGGGTTAACAATTTCAGGCTTATCCTTTTCTCCTTTTTCAAACTGCCAATCACTTGGAGCAATATCTGCATAGTATGAGAGTAAATCCCGTATAAATGCTCTGGTGATTAATGCATCATGCCTGTCGTTAGCACACTTATATCTTTGCTGTTTTATGGTTTCATCACCGCTGAGTAAATTTTTATATTTATCCAGTAATTCAGTATCTGCTATTTCACTAGGATTGACTTGCCACAGGTGAATTTCACCTTGATTAATATTCAGTGAGTTTTTTGATTTTTGAGCAGCTAAAGCAATAGTCATGAAAAGTATCACAAGGTTGTATTGAATAATCTAAGTAATATTTATAAC
>CAXIBS010000268.1:0-1823 GCA_964022585.1 uncultured Colwellia sp. | reverse complement strand
ATACCAACTTTAAAATTACTGTCATTCATACAACTACTTCTTTATTTTACACTGATTATATACGGATAGATGTTACCCGATAGATAATTCTCTAGCTTGCCAAAAATCATCAATGATCTTTTTATTTATAGCAGTTTGTTGATAGGCTAGAAAGTTTTCGCGTGAAATTTCTGTAGCACCCATGTCAGCTAAAAAATGATTAAGCAGTTGGCAGTCGATAAAATCAACATCAATTGACTTAAGCAGTTGTCCTAAAGCAATTAAAGCAAATTTTGATGCATTAGCTGAGGTATAAAACATTGACTCACCAGAGAAAAAACCATTAATTGCGATACCATACAACCCCCCAACTAAAACGTTTTCATGGGTGGAGTTTTCCTCCCACACTTCAATAGAGTGAGCGAAGCCTAATCGGTGTAAATTAATATAGGCATTTTGCATTTCAGGTAGAATCCATGTGCCATCATCCCTAAAAGGTGCATTGGCACACATTGCGATGACCTCATTAAAAGCCGTATTTAAGGTGATTTTATAAGGAGACTTTTTTATTGCTTTTCTTAATGTGCGGTTAATACGCAATTCATCAAGTTTTATAATAGCTCTTGGGTCAGGTGACCACCACAGCAATGGATCATTATCGCTAAACCAAGGAAATATACCTTTACTATAGGCATTAATTAAGCGTTGAGGCTGTAAATCGCCCCCTACAGCGAGCAAACCGTTAGGCTCAGTAAGGGCAAGTTGTACGGGAGGAAAAGCCAAACTTTTATCGTTGAGTTGATATAGGCTCATAATCTCTGGGAATATCTAGGTGAGCGAGAATTAAAAGGCTTATAGGCGGGGCATTGAGAAAAGACAGTAGTCATTTTGATTATCAATAATGCAGCTTATAAGCCTTCTCGACATGCTACTGGGCGTCTAGGAAACGTTCAGCATCTAAAGCTGCCATACAACCCGCACCGGCTGAAGTAATAGCTTGACGGTAAATATGATCTGCAACATCACCAGCAGCGAAGATTCCTTCAATACTTGTTTGTGTTGCATTACCTTGAGTACCACTTTCAATGGTTAAATAGCCATCTTTCATGTCTAATTGATCTTTGAAAATATCAGTATTAGGCTTGTGACCAATGGCAATAAACACACCGGCTACATCAATAACTTCAGTTTCATCAGATTTAGTATCTTTCAAACGTAAACTTGTAACGCCCATGTTATCGCCTAATACTTCATCTAATGTACGATCAGTATGTAAAACAATATTACCATTTTTAACTTTTTCAGCTAAACGGTCGGTTAATATTTTTTCAGAGCGGAAAGTATCACGACGATGAACTAAATGTACTTCGCTAGCAATATTAGATAAATAAAGTGCTTCTTCAACTGCTGTATTACCACCGCCAACAACAGCTACCTTTTGGTTTTTGTAAAAGAAACCATCACAGGTTGCACAAGCTGAAACACCACGACCCATAAAGGCTTCTTCTGAAGGTAAGCCTAAGTATTGCGCTGAAGCACCAGTACAAATAATGAGAGCATCACAAGTAAATGTTCCAGAGTCACCTTTAAGTTTGTAAGGCTTTTCGCTGAAGTCGACTTCATTGATATGATCAAAAATAATTTCAGTATCAAATTTTTCAACATGCTTTTGCATACGCTCCATTAACGCTGGGCCGGTTAAATCGTCAGCATCACCAGGCCAGTTTTCCACTTCAGTTGTGGTAGTTAATTGACCACCTTGTTGCATACCCGTGATCATTACTGGTTTTAAATTTGCTCGTGCTGCATAAACAGCAGCAGTGTATCCAGCAGGGCCTGAGCCC
>CAXIBS010000267.1:0-2018 GCA_964022585.1 uncultured Colwellia sp. | reverse complement strand
TTATCGCTATTATCGTACTCATTAAGTACGCCATTTCTACATTCAAGCCAAAGATACTAATCGATTGACTATCAAATACTTGTGGGTAACTTTGCGGGGAAACACCAAATATCCACTTCATTAACGATTGGAAGAAAATAGACAAACCAATAGTTACCATGATTACTGAAATAATCGGCTCGCCAATCATAGGGCGCAGCACTACCATCTGTAACAGCACGCCAAAGGCGGCCATAAATACGAGTGATAATAAAAACCCTACAAAGAATGGAAGCTCTAAGTAAATCAAAGAGGCCCAACAAACCCAAGCACCGATAAGTAAAAACTCACCTTGGGCAAAGTTAACAATTTGTGTTGACTTATAAACCAACACAAAACACATACCAATTACACCGTACAACAAGCCTACAATCAGGCCATTAACGATTAATTGCATTAAGAGTTCAAAATTCATGATGCTTTCCTCTGAGTTTGACTACCTTTTGATGAAACTGTACTACCATCGTTTTCTATAACCGTAGCAACGTTAAGTGTCGTTTGAATACGTGAACTACCACCATCTTGGAAAGTAATGACTGTATCAATATCAACTGTTTCTTTGTTGTCATAAATAGACTCAATAATGTCGCCATATTTGTCTGCAATAACAGTACGTCGTACTTTACGTGTACGTGTTAATTCACCGTCATCTGCATCAAGTTCTTTATAAAGTAAAATAAATTTATTAATTTTTTGTGCGTCAGGTAATGTCGCATTAACTTTTTCAACTTCTTCTTTAAGCTTTTCGTATACTTCAGGTAGAGCTGAAAGACTGGTGTAGTTAGTAAAACCTAAACCTTGTTGCTCTGCCCACTTAGATACGATAGAAAAACGAATACAAATAATGGCACTTAAATAAGGCATATCTTTGCCCAAAATAACCGCTTCACCAATAAATGATGAAAATTTCAACTTGTTTTCAATGTATTGCGGAGAGTACTGCACACCATTACTGGTTTTAGCTAAATCTTTAATTCGATCAATAATAACTAGGTGGCCTGAATCTTTGAAATAACCTGCATCACCTGTATGCATCCAGCCATCTTTAACATCTTCGTCATAAGCTTTTTGGTTATCTAGATAACCGGTAAACATACCAACGGTTTTAGCGATAACTTCACCAACACCTTCTTTGTCCGTGTTAATAACTTTCACTTCAGCGGTATCAAAAGCAACACCAACACTATCGTAATCAACATCACCTTCATCATGAACGGTATAAGCACCACATAGCTCAGTTTGTCCGTAAAGTTGACGCAGTGGCACACCAATAGTTTGGAAGAATCTAAACGTATCAGGCCCCATTGCCGCACCACCCGTTGCTGCAGATTTCAGGTTCGTGAAACCTAATCTATCTTTTAGCGCATTCATCAGTAGTAACTCAGCAAACTTCGAACGTCTTCCTTCTGCTTGTGCTTTTTCAGATATTTTAAAAGCATAATCAAATAGTTTTTGTTTAAGTGGCGTTGAATCCATCATACGGGCTTTAACGTCAGCTAAAATACCTTCCCATACACGTGGTGCAAGTAAAACAAACGTTGGTCCAATTTCACGTAAATCAGCCATTAGTGTTTCTTGCCCTTCAACAAAGTTTACGATTTGACGAGAAATTAATGCTTGGCCAACAGCGTATACTTGCTCCATGATCCACGGAAGTGGTAACACAGAAACATAGTTATCACCGGGTTCGCGAGGGTCAGCACGTAAGTATGAGCTACAGTGCTTAACGAAATTACCACCACCTAAGAAAGCGATTTTAGGCTTTGACGTTGTACCTGAAGTAGTACAATAGATTGCAGTATCCTCAGCTTTAGTTTTATCAACATAAACGTCATATAATTCAGGCGACATTCTGTCAATTTCTTGTCCCTGTTTATAGATTTCTTCAATGCTGATTAAGCGTTTATCATCATATTTGCGCATACCGCGTGGATCACAATAAACAATGTATTTTACATCTGGAATTTCTTCACCTAATT
>CAXIBS010000266.1:0-2022 GCA_964022585.1 uncultured Colwellia sp. | reverse complement strand
TATTTCTACGCCAAATTTCAGCAGGTAACTTAATGTTTTCACTGCTACCATCAGCGTAAGTAATATCTAAAATAATAGGCATAACTAAGCCGCCTTTATTTTCAAAATCAATGATGTAAAAATTACTTTTATTTAATAGTAAATCTTTTTCCCATTGCTCAAGTTTTTTATTACTACTGTTGTATGTGTTTCGTGCAGCATTGGTTGCAGTAAATTTGTCATGCTTATTATAGAAGTCTAATAACTCAGGTTTGTCTTTCGTTCTAACCCATTTACCGTCATTAAGAATATCTGAAATATATGTTGGTTTTTCGTTATCTAAAGCTCGTTGCCAAGCTTCTTCAGTATCAGGGTTTTGGCTATCAGCAGTATATAAATGGATATTACCTAGGGCTATATCTACGTGATCTGTAGTGTAGAACCAACCACGGAAAAACCAATCTAGATCAACAGCAGATGCATCTTCCATGGTACGAAAGAAGTCTGCAGGCGTAGGACGCTTGAATTTCCATCGTTGAGCATACTCTTTAAAAGCAAAGTCGAATAATTCACGACCCATAATGGTTTCACGTAAAATATTTAAAGCAGTGGCAGGTTTACCATAAGCATTATTGCCAAACTGCAAAATCGATTCTGAGTTAGTCATAATAGGCACCTGGTTATTACTTTTCATGTAATTAGTAATATTTGCAGCGTGACCACGGCGAGATGGGTAGTCGTCTTCCCATGCTTGTTCAGCGATAAACTGTAAAAAAGTATTTAAACCTTCATCCATCCAAGTCCATTGACGTTCGTCTGAGTTTACAATCATAGGAAAGTAGTTATGTCCTACTTCGTGAATAATTACGCCAACTAAGCCGTACTTAGTACGACGAGAATAAGTTTTCTCACCTGTTTTTTTGTCTAGTGTTGGACGAGGACCATTAAAAGTGATCATTGGATATTCCATACCACCAACAGGACCATTTACTGAAATAGAAACAGGGTAAGGATAAGCAAAAGTATATTTATTGTATTGCTCCATTGTGTGGATAATGGCTTCTGTAGAGTATTTTTCCCATAAAGGATTTCCTTCATTTGGATAAAAAGACATGGCCATAGTGTCTGTTCCGCCTTCGGAATAACCTTGAGCATCCCAAATGAATTTACGGCTAGAAGCAAAGGCAAAGTCACGAACGTTTTTAGCTTTAAAGTGCCAAGTACTTGTTTTAGTTGAACGAGACTTTTCGTTTTCAAGCGCTTCGTCAACGGTGACAATCAATACAGGTTTTTTCGCTTTTTTGGCTTTGGCTAAGCGTTTACGCTGTGTTTTAGTTAATACTTTTTTCGGGTTTTGTAGAACTCCGGTAGCGGCAACAATATGATCGCTTGGTACAGTAATCTTTACATCGTAATCACCAAATTCAAGAGCAAATTCACCACGGCCTAAGAATTGTTTATTTTGCCAACCTATAGCGTCGTAATAGGCAACGGCACGAGGAAACCAACTAGCAATTTCATATAAGTAGTTGTCATCTTCTTTAAAGTATTCATAACCTGAGCGACCACCTAATACTTTTTGTTCATGTAGTTGATAATTCCACTCTACATTAAACTCTGTATCATCACCTGATTTAAGCGGCTTTGGTAAATCAATGCGCAACATTGTTCCATTAATAACGTAATGCATTGGCTTGCCATTACTTGCGGTAACACTTGTTATTTCATAGCCGCCATTAAACTTTGGTAATTCGATCATATTACGTGCGTCACGGTAAGTTACTTTTTTCAACGCCGAAGTTGATTGTGATAACTTATTGTCTGAGCCACGTTTTAATTTATTTTGATCTAACTGTAACCAGATATAACGTAAGGTATCTGGCGAGTTGTTTTGATAGTTTAATGTTTCAGCACCTGTTAATTGCTGATTTTTATCATCAAGCTTAATGCTAATTTTGTAATCAAATTTTTTCTGCCAGTATTTTTGACCCGGTGCACCCGAAGCTGTACGATAGATGTTTGGGGTGGGTAGTACTTCTTCTT
>CAXIBS010000265.1:0-2057 GCA_964022585.1 uncultured Colwellia sp. | reverse complement strand
CTTGTGGAAGTTATTTCACCTTGTCAGGTCAATAATTAAACTTATCTTTTAGTTCTACTAAAGCTAACAATGCACCGTTGCCTCCCCACTCTAATGGAGCTTGATGAAATGCCATAACATCAGGGTGTTGAACGAGCCAATGAGGAACTTTATTTTTTAATATCCTTGAGCCAAGGCCATGTATAATGCAAATACATTGGGCGTGCTCTTTTTGACATGCGTACAGTAGTGCAGCGATTTCTTTTTTAGCTTGTTGTTGATCTAACCCGTGCAAATCTAAAATTAAATCAGGAGCGTATATACCTCGACGCAAATTTTTGGCTTCAAAACTGTTAACGTCTGAGCGAACATACTTCATCGGCCCTTGTTTATTAAGATGAGGCTCAAATTCATCAGAAAAATGGAATTGCGCAATCGCTTTTCTACAGTTTTTGGGCTGAGTGTGAGTTTTAGGCTTGCTGACTTTTTTAGCAAAGTGTATGGTGTCCACCTTTAAAGGCTTGATCTTGCCCATGGCTTCTTTAAAGAGTGCTCCATCATCAGAACTAATTGGTTTTAAGTGGGTGTTTTTCAGTTTCATAACGGCAGTTTAAAAATATCTGCTAACCTTTACAAGTATAGAATTTAATGAAGCGACACAAGCAGAATAATCATAGGAATACAAAGTGAACAAGATAACCACAGTAACAAGCCAATTACATACTATTGCTGATTATTGCCGATACGGCGCAACACTATTTAATCAAGCAGAGTTATTTTATGGTCACGGTAGTGAAAATGCTTTTAATGATGCTTATATATTAGTGATGTATGCATTATCTTTACCTAACGACATGAATGAAACGTTAATGAACTGTCGATTGGTTGAGTCAGAAAAACAGCATGTATTGGCATTATTTAATCGTCGTGTTGAAGAACAAATTCCTGTGCCTTATATAACGAATATTGCTTACTTTGCTCAATTACCTTTTTATGTTGATGAACGAGTGTTAATTCCTCGCTCTCCACTAGGTGAGTTAATTGAAAATCAGTTTTTCCCCTATATTGCCCCTGATGGTGAACCCAAACGAATTTTAGACTTGTGTACAGGAAGTGGCTGTATTGCTATTGCATGCGCTAGCTACTTTAGCTCAGCAGAAGTGGATGCGGTAGACTTGTCTATAGATGCGCTAAATGTAGCGCAAATGAATATAGAAAATCATGGTCTTAGTGAACAAGTTATTCCAATTCAGTCTGACGTTTTTTCTGGGGTTGAAGGGCAAAGTTATGATTTAATTGTAACTAACCCTCCTTATGTTGATCAGCAAGATATTGATAGCTTGCCTGAAGAGTATCAGCATGAACCTGAAATGGGGTTAGGTTGTGGAGAAGACGGTTTAGATATTGTACGCGTAATACTAGCGCAGAGCGCACATCATTTAACCGATACTGGCTTGCTCTTTTGTGAAGTTGGTAATTCAGAAATACATGTTAAAGCTTTATATAGTGAAGTTCCTTTTACTTGGCTTAATTTTGAACGTGGTGGGCATGGCGTATTCATGCTAACTAAGGCACAATTGGTTGAGTATTCAGCAGTTTTTACAGCTGCTCTAAATTCTCATAAATAAAAGAATTAATTACAGACGTTGGAGTTAAAATGTCAGGCAATACTTTTGGAAAACTGTTTACTGTTACTTCATTTGGCGAAAGTCATGGTTTAGGACTAGGGGCTATTATTGATGGTTGCCCTCCTGGAATTGAGTTAAGTGAAGCTGATCTACAAATTGATCTCGATAGACGTCGCCCAGGTAAATCACGCTTTACTACGGCTCGTAACGAGGCTGATAAAGTTAAAATTATGTCAGGTGTTTTTGAAGGGAAAACAACAGGAACACCGATTGGCTTGATCATTGAGAATACAGATCAACGCTCTAAAGATTACGGAAATATTGCACAAAGTTTTCGCCCTGGTCATGCTGATTATACTTATTGGCAAAAATATGGTTTACGTGACTATCGAGGCGGTGGTCGTTCTTCAGCAAGAGAAACAGCAATGCGCGTAGCTGCAGGCGCTATTG
>CAXIBS010000264.1:0-2068 GCA_964022585.1 uncultured Colwellia sp. | reverse complement strand
GGCAGCGTGGGTTATGGTTTATGTGAACATTTGCATAAAGCTGGTGCAAAATTATTCGTAACTGATATCAATCAGGCTACACTTGATAAAGCGGCTACAGAGCTTAATGCCACCATTGTTGGCTTAGATGAAATAATTGACCAAAACGTTGATGTATATGCCCCTTGCGCCCTTGGTGCTAGTATTAATGACGACACTATCCAACGTTTAAAATCCAATATTATTGCAGGCTGTGCTAATAACCAGCTAGCTGAGCCTCGCCATGATCAAGTACTTGTTGATAATAATATTCTTTATGCACCTGATTATGTTATTAATGCGGGTGGCATCATTAATATTTCTTTCGAGGAAGATTACTGTAAAGAAAAATCCGTTAAAAAAGTAGAAGAAATATATCAAACTTTATTAACTATCTTTGCTAAAGCGACAGAAGAAAATAAGCCAACAGGTTATATAGCAGATGTAATGGCACGTGAAATTATTAAAAATGGTGGTAAGTAGTAATAGTGTTCAGTTATTCCTTATAAAACCCATAAAAAAACGCTGTAATTAATCAATAATTACAGCGTTTTCATTTCATATTTATGAACAAAAATTAACTAATCAACTAGTTGATATTGAGTACGTAAAACCTCAATAATTTCTGCTTTTGGATTATCACTTAATACAATTTTTTCACCAGTGATCTTTTCTGCGATATCTGTATAAGTTTTTGAAACATTCATTAATACCGCTTCAGGTAACTCATTATCACGGGCTAATGCTTCACGTTCATCCATACGTGATTTATTCAGAAGAATATCTGGATCAGGGAAGTGATTTAATAATAACTGACGGAAACCTTCTTTAGAGTTCTCAACCACCTTGCCAGCACGGTATTGCTCACCATCCCAGATACGTGATGAATCAGGGGTACCCACTTCATCCATATAAATCAGCTTATCATTGCCAGCTTTATCTTTGACATAACCAAACTCAAATTTGGTATCAACAAAGATTTGATCAAGTTTTGCAAGCTCATTAGAGATTACATCATAGCCTTGTGTTAATAATTTCTCATAAAGCGTAATATCATCTAACGATTTAAAGTTAAACGCTTCATAGTTATCTTCAATGTTTTTACGGGTAATATTCACATCATCAACAGCCGGTACTCCTGGAATACCTTCTAATATGCCTTTAGTTGACGGTGTTTGTAATAATTCAGTTAGCTTTGAATCTTTCGTTAAGCCTTCACTGATTTCAATACCACAAAATTCACGTTCACCTTTTTCATATGAGCGCCACATTGAACCGGTAATATATTGACGGCAAATGGCTTCAATCATCACTGGTTTTGCTTTTTGTACTATCCAAACAAACGGGTGTGGAATATCTAAAATATGACTATCAGCAAGCCCTTGCTCTTTAAACAATTTAAACCAATGGTTTGAAATAGCATTCAATGCAGCCCCTTTGCCAGGAACGCCTTTCATGCCACCCTCACCATGCCAAATACAATCAAAAGCTGAAATACGATCGCTAATCACCATAATTGCTAATGGCGTATCACTTGCTACATCGTAGCCTTTCTCTTGAATTAGTCGTTTGCTATCAGCTTCAGTTAACCAATACACAGAGCGTACTTTACCGCTATGTACTGGAGCGCCGGTGCGAATAGGTAAATCGTTATTTACCGCTAAAACCTTTTCAGCTAGATTCATGGTATTAGACCTTAACCTTTAGATTAAAATTAATTGTAGCGAATAGTATCTTTACTCGTTATCACTGAGAATAAAATAGTATTCGCTATAATTAACAAATTCTTTTTTAATACATTTTGACGAAGATATTTAGCTTAATTTCAAGGTTAAAGCACGGAGCTAATGACTATTAGTGAGTACTTTAAAACGCAGAAAGTAAGTTAAAGAACAAGTTAGAATGATTAAAAAAAAGAAAAGGACGCTAAATGCGTCCTTATCTCAATTACAACTTTTCAATTCTTATGCAGCTAAAGAAGCTTGTGCTTTTTCAACTAAGAATGTGAATGCTGCTTTGTCATATACTGCGATATCAGCTAGGATCTTAC
>CAXIBS010000263.1:0-2180 GCA_964022585.1 uncultured Colwellia sp. | reverse complement strand
GGGCTTGATGTCGAACGATACATTATTTTATAAAGCATATTTAACCTCGAGGAAAAGTATCTCTCGGCTAGTGTCTCGCATTGTGCCCCCGCATGAAATTGAAGATATTGTGCAAGAAACCTATGTACGTATTTGCCAAATAAAAAACAAAGAAAACATTACCTCGCCTAAATCTTTTATGTATAAAACAGCGCGAAACTTAGCGTTAGATTATCAAAAACAAGCCAATGTACGACTTGTTGATGGTGCAGAAAATATGGAAGTTTTAGAACAATTATTATCAAATCATCAAAAAGATGAAATGTATGAGAATGCGTTAATCCAAAGTGAGTTTTCTCATTTTTGTGAAGCCGTTAGACTATTACCCGTTCAATGCCGTAAAGTGTTCGTATTAAAAAAATCGCTGCCCAATTAAACCTTAGTGAAAGTACCGTGGAAAAACATATATCAACAGGCATCAAACGTTGCACATTGTTCATGCGTAAAACGCAAAATAAAGTAACTAAAGAAATAGAGACATCTTCACAAGTACACAAAGGAGGCACTTATGAGTAATATTCATCACATTCATGAGCATCACATCATTGACGATGAAGAAACACGTTTAGATGAGGCTAGCGATTGGATAGCAAAAATTGATAGAGATCTCACTGAGCAAGAAAAATCAGCACTAAAAACCTGGTTATCATTAACCCCTAAAAATATTGAAGTATTATTAGAGGTTGCACCTCTGTGGGACAAAATGGATGATTTAAGCCGCTTATCAGATTTATTTCCACAAACATCGACAAGTACCACTAAAAAATCCTCAGCATGGTTAGGTGCAATGGCTGCTTCGGTCATTTTTATTGTTACTCTGGGGTTTTACCAAAGCGGATTTAATTTTTCACTAGAACAACCTGAAGTTGTCGCCACGCAAATGAATTATCAAACAAGCATTGGCGAAAGCAATACAATCAACTTACCTGATAACAGTAAAATTGTTTTAAATACCAATAGTTTTGTACAAATACGTTACACCTCTTCTGCAAGGATAATTGATTTACAACGGGGTGAAATTCATATTGATGTTGCCCATGATAAATCACGTCCTTTAAGCGTTATAGCCGGTGGTAAAGTGATTCAAGCAGTAGGTACGGCTTTTAATGTTGAAGTTCGCAACGACTTAGTTGAGCTTATAGTCACTGATGGCAAAGTATTGGTTGCAGCAAAAAAGAATACTGTTGAAGAAACTGATTTTGATCAAATAGCTAAAAGATTACCACAAAGCTCGATGGCTATATCTAAAGGCGAAAAAGTTAACTTAGATGCAACTGGCAATACCATTGAAAAGGTTGTCAAAGTTGATCCCATCGAAGTGGCGGCAAGTTTATCTTGGCGTCAAGGTAATTTAATATTTAGAGGTGAGTCTTTGGCTGAGGCCATGGCTGAGATTGGTCGCTATATCGACATAACATTTGAATTATCAGATGATGAGCAACTGCAACAAGTTCAAGTGGCTGGAATGTTTAAAACCGGCGACGTAACGGGCTTACTTGAAGTATTAAGCAATAACTTTAACATAAGTTATACAAGAGTTGGTACCGATAAAATTATTCTAAATTACGCTGGCTAATAGCTAACTATTTATATAGCCCTGTAATCTAGTTATCCCTTTTAAACACGACCGCCCCCTTCTAATTATGCAATTAGCTATTATAATTATTTATTGGTAATAGCGTTGAGTTATAGTAAGCAACTAAAATAAAAGAAAAAACTATAAGTATCATTTTATAGTTTTTAAAATAAAAAAGGATACCAACCAGTGAAAGCTAATACTACAAATGAATTTAAAAATCCGTTCCAATTAACTGAAGAAAAATCAGGTTCAACTTTATATGTGTTGTTTATCGCTTCAGTTGCCGCAATTGGTGGTTTCTTATTTGGTTTCGACTCAGGCGTTATTAATGGCACTGTCACAGCGTTAGGCAATGCTTTTAATTCTAACGATGTTTCTACTGGGTTTAATGTTGCATCTGTGTTGTTAGGTTGCGCATTAGGTGCTTTAGCTGCTGGGCCGTTATCAGACCATTATGGGCGTAAAGCAATAATGATACTTACCGCTGTTATTTTTGCCATCAGCGCTTTTGGCTCTGGTATTTCAGTTAGCTCAACTGAATTCATTTTTTATCGATTATTTG
>CAXIBS010000262.1:0-2217 GCA_964022585.1 uncultured Colwellia sp. | reverse complement strand
GATGAAATTATGGCCTTGCAGCATAAGCAACTTGCTATTTGCAGCGTACAGTTTCATCCTGAGTCAATTTTAACTGAGCAAGGGCAAGCCCTTTTAAATAACTTTATTTCTTTATATAAATAATAATATATAATTACCGAGTTACTACTATAAACAGATATAATTACATTATTACCCCCTACTCCAATTAACTGTGATAGCTACTACTTATTATGCAAATTTTTGAACTTAACGACATTACCTCATCTCTACATCAGCGTGCGTTTAGTTTGTCTATTAGCAAAAGTTTTGCAGAGCAACTACACGGAAAAATAAACCTAGTTGATCACCAAGGCAGTGAGCAAGAAAACCGTCGACGAGAGTTACTTAGTGTAGAGAAAGAAGCTGAGCAAGAAAAAATTGTTGCAGCCCATGGCGAAAAGCATTTTCGCAATCAAGTAACCAACTCATTTTATGAGAAAGTTCGCACACAAGTTAATAAAGAGTTTGATAATAAAACCCATTTATATCATAACGTTTTATGTATTGAAGATGCTGCACCAACTATTTTAGAACTGCTATCATTACGAGCAACTTCTATTAATAAAATACAGCCATTAGCAGGGTCATTATCTTGGCTTTCTACGGACTTAATTAGTTTAGTCAATAAGCCTCAATACCGTAAAAGAGCTGATGTGCAAGTTAATGACGCAAAATTAGCGTTAAGTTATGTAGGTTTAGATAACTTAAAATTAGTTATGCCTACTTTCATTCTTAAACATTGGTTACCTGACAGTACCGCTCCATATGGTTTAATGAAACGAAAGTTATGGAACGATAGCCTATCTGTAGCATTAGCTGCTAGTGCGTTAGCTAAAGCTAAAAAGCTTGATTGGTATACCGCATTTACTACGGGCATGCTATCAAATATAGGCCAACTAGCTGTAACTCGTTGTTTTTTAAACACCTATAATGATATGCATGTAAAAGCATTACGTAATTCTGCCGATAGAAAAGACAAGCTTTTACATAACGTATTAGCCAAGGTTGAAAGTTCACCTGAACTATTATTAGAACAACTATTATTACGCAGTAGTAAATTATCTGCAGACTTAATTGAACTAATGCACTTTAATAGGCTTCCCATCACCGAAGCAATGTTTGATTTAGCTTACAGTGAGAATATTGATGATATGACACCTGTAGCTCAAGTGGTTGCTAAAGCAAAAGTCTATGTTAATTACCGTAGCCTAACAAATGCAAGTTTAATCAACGATAATGAAATAAAGCCATTATTTGAGACAGTAAAACTAAGTGAAGCAGAGCTTTCGCTGTTAAATAAAAGTGATATTGACCATATAAAATTAAATTTTAACTAAAAAAGTCAATTTAGTTAAAATTATTTTTGATTAATTATGAAATTCAGTCCGTTATAATTTTCATCAAGCAAGCACTTTCTCACCAACAATACTACACCTTCAGGCTAATTAACTGACTAGCCATAAATATTCATGTATTTTGAATAAAAACTGCAATCCTTTATTTTTAGTAGGCTACAGCGTCATTTTACGAGACAGAATCTCTTTATTCTGCCATACTTACTGCCTATTTTGATCACTATCCTAATTTTAAAACAAGACATATTCTTGCCAAGTTAGTGAAGTTAATCATGACGTAATATACCTGTTCTACTATTTTCTGAAACGAACATTTGTAAATAGAACGAGAACAACCACCAATCAATGAGGATTTAAAAATGTCAGAACACTTTCCTGTAAGCCGCGATACCTTTGATGATGTAATGGTACCGAACTACGCACCTTCAGCAGTTATTCCTGTACGTGGTCAAGGCTCTCGAGTGTGGGATCAACAAGATAAAGAATATATAGATTTTGCAGGTGGTATTGCTGTGAGCTCTTTAGGACATTGTCATCCTGCATTAGTTGGTGCATTAAAGGAACAAAGTGAAAAAGTTTGGCATTTATCTAATGTGATGACTAACGAGCCAGCACTACGTTTGGCTAAGAAGTTAGTTGATAGTACTTTTGCTGATAAAGTTTATTTTGCTAACTCTGGTGCAGAATCAAACGAAGCCGCATTAAAGCTGGCTCGCCGTTGGGCATTAGATGTTCATGGCAGTGACAAAACTCAGATAATAGCTTTCAAACAAGGTTTTCACGGTCGTACTTTTTTCACTGTTACCGTTGGTGGCCAAGCGGCATATTCTGATGGTTTTGG
>CAXIBS010000261.1:0-2234 GCA_964022585.1 uncultured Colwellia sp. | reverse complement strand
TTCAAGCCATACACAAGGTAATTCTTCGCTGTATAACTTGCCTGATAAATATTGCACTGTTTCACGTTTATTGGCAAAAACAACAGCGCGTTCAACGCCTTCTTGCTTTAATGTATTAATTAATAGTTTTAATTTATGTTCGCTACTGTCAGCAATATGAAGCCACTGATGAATTTTTGCTTTTTCTTTTCTTGAAGGCGATGATTCTAAAAACTCAGGTTCAGTCAATACTTCTTTAGCAAAACGAATTACACCAGCACCTTCTAAGGTGGCTGAAAAAAGCATTGTTTGTTTACGCCAGCGAGCTTCACCAACAATTCTATTGATAGCTTCACTAAAGCCCATATCGAGCATACGATCCGCTTCATCTAAAACTAGTACTTCAATTTCACGGGCATCAAATTGTTCATTTTCAATGTATTCTAATAATCTACCGGGTGTAGCAACAAGCACGTCGGTAGTGCTGTTTAAAATATCATCATGGCTACCGTAATTTACTCCACCAGTAATCACGCCCGTCTTAATTTTTGTAAGTTTAGCTATCTGCTCACTATCTTGACCAATTTGAATGGCAAGTTCACGGGTTGGAGTTAATATTAAAACACGTGGAAATCCTGGTTTTGTACGAGGGTAATCAAGTAAATGTTGAGCAATAGGCAATAAAAATGCAGCCGTTTTACCTGTACCTGTTGGTGCAGAAGCAAGAATATCTTTTCCTATCATTGCTTTAGGGATAACCAATTCTTGAATAGAGGTTGGTTTTTTATAGCCAAGTTCATTAATACTGGCTAATAATTCTGAGTCGAGATCAAATTGCTCAAACATATGGGATTTTCACTAAGTTGGGAATTTCTATAGAAGCGATAATTATAGTACCTTTAGTAACAGCTGTAACCATTTTATCTGCTTAGTTTATTTTTCACTGTACTCAATTAGTATCTGTTCACACCACTGCTCAATACGTTCATCGCTAAGTTCATATTGATTGTCTTCATCAAGGGACAAACCGACAAAATACTCATCATTTTCTGTTAGTGCTTTTGATGCCGCAAATTCATAGCCTTTATTTGGCCAGTAACCCACTAATTGAGCGCCTTGCGCGATAACTTGTTCGTGTAACATACCTAACGCATCTTGAAACCAATCAGTATAGCCAATTTGATCGCCCATACCGTATAAAGCAACGGTTTTATCACTAAGATCTAAGGTATTGATATCTAACCATACAGACTCCCAGTCTTCTTGTATTTGTCCATAATCCCACGTTGAAATACCAAAAATAATAAAATCATAATCAAGACACTTTGCTAGTGATACTTCTTTTATATTATGTATTTCAACAAGATCAGCTCCCATAACAGCCTGAATTTTTTCTGCTGCAATTTCTGTATAACAAGTAGTGGAACCGTAGAATAAACCAATTTTCATGAAAGTTTCCTAGAAACAATGGAAGTATAGAATTGCGAGGATTTTAGCAAAATCATTTAGTACAATTCAATTTAATCTTGCAAAATTGCTGTAACGGCTGTAATTTCATCGGTATTAAAACGGTCTGTACAATTAATATGTAGTCGTTAACTGATAATTTAGGAATAATGTATGTTTAAAAAGGTTTTAGTTACTTGTAGTTTAGCTATTACAGTAATGAGTGGTTTTTTCTTCAATAAGCAAGTGATTGCTGATACATCACAAGTGCCAAGTGCCTTAGCTAAGCCAGCTGAAGTAGATCCGACGCAATTAAATGTTGAACTGTTAAAAGTTAAAATTAAAGCTAAATTAGGGTTAACTGTCGTTAAAGCTGAGAAAACACCTGTTCCTGGCATTGCTCTATTGATAACAGATCAAGGCTTATTTTATTCAAGTTATAATGGCGATTACTTTATTCAAGGTAAAGTTTATAGTTTAGGCACTACAGTAACGGATTTAGCTGAACAAAGCTTAGCTAAAATGCGTTTAGAAGGTATGGAAAAGTTTAAAGATGACATGATTGTTTATAAAGCTAAAGATGAAAAATATGTTGTCACTGTTTTTACCGATATTACTTGTGGTTACTGTCGTAAAATGCACAAGCAAATGGATGATTATAATGCGAGAGGGATCACCTTTCGTTATTTAGCATATCCTCGTGCAGGCATTAAAGATCGTCTTGGTAATTACACCGATGGTTTTAAAGATTTACGTTCTGTATGGTGCCATGAAAATCCTGAAGCAGCGATGACAGATGCTAAAAACAG
>CAXIBS010000260.1:0-2266 GCA_964022585.1 uncultured Colwellia sp. | reverse complement strand
TATCATTTTCATCGGCAACAGGAACCGTCTCTGGTTGCCAACGAATACCATCTAATACATTACCACCTGAAACTGTAGCCATAATATACTCCTACCTTCTAATAGCTTATCGCTGTCCAAGCGTTAGGGTTTTATTCAACATATTCTTAGCCGATTCAGCTAACTGCACATTTGTTTGATACGAACGAGAAGCAGAAATCATGTTGGTCATTTCTTCAATAACATTGACATTAGGCTTATAAATAAAACCGTCCGTATCTGCCATAGGAATGGTTTATTACTTTCAACAACACCAAGCACTTGTACGCCAACACTACTGTCTTGTTCTTGACCTGCGGCAGCTTTTTGCATAGCTGCGGCAAAGACAGGATGACGTGCTCGATATGTTTCATCAACGCTACTACTTACACTATCAGCGTTGGCAATATTACTTGCTGTTGTGTTCAAGCGCACAGATTGGGCGCTCATACCACTGCCTGTTATATTAAATACATTAAATAAACTCATAATTACCTGCCTCCACTAATTACTTTTTGCAGCGCTTTTATCTTGCCGTTAAGGAATTGTAAACCTGCTTGGTACTCTAATGAGTTTTCTAGATACAAGTTTCGTTCCACTTGTACGTCGACAGTATTACCATCACCTGTATCTGGCTGATCTGGCATTCGAAAATCAACGTTATTATTCAATTCTGTACGCACATCAAAATGCTTTGAGTTGGTACGACTCATTCCCATTTGCTGCTGTAAATTGGCTTGTTGCATAGCTTTGTTAAAATCCATGCCCTTCGCTTTATAATTTGGGGTATCTGCATTAGCAATATTACCTGCTATAACTTCAGCCCTTTGAGAACGTAATTGCATTCCCTGTGCATGAAGCTCAAACCCTTTATCAAATCCAATGGCCATAATAACTTACCGTTAATTACACTTAATACTTAAACATTCAAAATTTATGCCAATAATTAATACGAGATAAATGAGAGTAAATGTATAAATGAAAGTGATTTTTAGAGGGATAAGAGGGAAGAAGAAATTATACGCAGTGTATTGGTAATTTAGATGCCACTGAAACACATCAATATTATTAAGCTAAGCTTATGATAGAGCAAGGCTTAGTTATTGGAGTTAGAGCAGAGAAACATTAGGGTTTACTGCTCTATAGGTAGGTTATTTAATGAAATGAATAGGTAGTTTTATATTACAAATTTTCAGTAATAATTTAACTACTATTTCTTTTGGTAAACAATGCCAGGATTACATCTAATCATATTGAAGTTATCATTCAAACCAGAAAGAGACTCTGATGCACCTAGAAATAAATAACCACCTTCATTTAAAGTGCCATGAATTTGACTGATTATTTGCGCTTTAATTTCTGGTGAAAAATAAATTAAAACATTACGACAAAAAACGATATCGAAACGTCCCATTAAACTGTAGCTATTAAGTAAGTTAAGCGGTCTAAAGCTAACCATTTTCTTAACCTGATCTTTAACCTTTAACATGCCATTATCACCTTGCTCAAAAAATTGATTTTTTCGCTCTGGTGATAATCCACGTGCTAAAGCAAGTGAATCATAGTGACCATACTTACAGTGCTCTAACATTGTATTAGAAATATCAGTTCCTACCACTTGAACACCACGCTTAAAAGCACCGGGGTTACGCTGTTGATACTCTAATACTGACATTGCAATTGAATAAGGTTCTTGCCCTGAAGAGCTTGCAGCTGACCATATTTTCACTGGTGTTTTACGATCGGCAAAGTCAGGTAACAACTTGCTTTGCAATAATTTAAATGGATAATCATCACGAAACCAAAGTGTTTCATTAGTGGTCATCGCATCAATCACAGCAGCACGCAACTGCCTTTCAACAGGTGATAAAGTGCGGCTAACTAATTCACCAATAGAGTTTACATCAAATTTACTCATTAATGGGGCTAAACGACTTTTGACTAAATACTGTTTTTTATCACCAAGAACAATACCGCACTGTTGTTCTAAAAACGTCCTAAATTGATGATAACTACTGTCGTCAAGTTCTCTTTTTGACACTATAACTACTTCCTAATACTCTATTAAAATCGTTTAAATACTATGCGTTAAGCCACTTTTTCACTGCTGTAGCTAATTCATCAGGCTGAAATTTTGGAATAAAGTCATCTGCACCAACTTTTGCTACCATAGCATTATTAAATACACCACTTAACGAGGTATGGAGAATAATGGGCATTTTTGCCATGCGTTCATTCCCTTTTACTT
>CAXIBS010000259.1:0-2288 GCA_964022585.1 uncultured Colwellia sp. | reverse complement strand
TATGATCAGCGAGAATGATTATCGACTTGGGCTATTTAATGGTGATATCGGATTACTTTGGTATGTTGAAAATGATCATGGTAAGCAATTGATGGCCTTTTTTGAACAACCTAAATCAGCGGAAGGCTTAGTTACTTATAAAACTTTTTTACCTTCTAGGCTACCAAAATATGACAGCGTGTATGCTATGACAATTCACAAAACGCAGGGCAGTGAGTTTGATCATGTTGCTATGTTACTCCCTAAACAAAGCAACAATTTGCTTTTATCAAGAGAATTATTGTACACAGGTATAACACGCGCGAAAACAATGCTTACCATTGCAAGTAATAAGCATACTTGGCAACAGGGAGTTAGTAGTGCGGTGAAGCGTTTTTCCGGTTTTAAGCTATCGTGTTAACTTTAAATAGAGCTCAAATTTAACAATATTGATATACTTGAACTAACTTCGAATTCAAAGCTCATTTGTCATACTTACGTGAATGATAAAAAGCAGTTAAACCAATAACATTTTTAGGAAACAAAATTTCAATGCAATTAATGAATATAGATAAAGCCCGTTATAGAAAACATTTAAATATTGTCATCGTTGGCTTTATTGCAACACTTTTAGTACTAGCGTTAGTTTTTGGACAATTGTTGATTAGTAGTTTTAGTGAAGAGGGTGTTAATAACTTTAAATATAACTTATTAGGAGTTATTTTATCTTTATTAGCCTGTATGGCAGCAATTCATTCTTTAAAATCGTCAGACTTCTTTAAAGAAATTTATTATGTTTGGCAAGTAAAGCAAATTCAAAATTTAGTTTATCGCAAATTGAAAAAAATTGAGCAAGCAGCTAAAAACCAAGAAATAGAAGCACTCATTGTGCTGACTTTTTATTATCAAAGTCAGCAACAAGTATATCAGCTAGATGATAATACGCTAACCATTAGTAAAGTGAATAAAAAACTAAGCGACTTACAGGAATTGATTGCTAGTAACGAATTAACAGTTGATGTTGAACAATTTGATAAAAAGTTGATAGCTGCCTTTTAGTTATATTACTTTTATAATCATAAAATTAGCACATAAAAAAACCAGTACTTATTAAAGTCTGGTTTTTATGTTTTTATCATCAACAAACCTTGTGGAAGGTCAGTTTAAGTATGAAAACTATCTTGCACGGAAAATAATGCGACCTTTAGATAAATCATATGGTGTTAGTTCAACTGTAACTTTATCGCCAGTTAAAATACGAATGTAGTTTTTACGCATTTTGCCAGAAATATGAGCAGTCACCACGTGGCCATTCTCTAATTCAACTCGGAACATTGTGTTAGGTAAAGTATCTAGAACTGTACCTTGCATTTCGATATTTTCTTCTTTCGCCATGGGGCGGTAAACCTCTATATGTTGTGCAAAAAAGCCATTATTTCTACTTAAATTGTTAGAATTTATGACTGATAAAAAAAGCTGCGCGAATGATGCCTAATTGCACGAGCAAAGTAAAGCTTTGTAAATGCTTATTTAGCATGTTTATTACTTTTTTTAGCCTTATTAGGGCTTTCTTTCAATTAACTGCCATTTTAAGCTAATAAATCTTTCATGTGGGTAATAACTATTCTTATAATTCATTTTCTGACAAGTATCTATTTGATAACCTAAATATAAGTAGGGCAAGTTCATTTTCTGACATAAATCAATTTGCGTAAGAATAGAAAAACGGCCTAAACTATGACTTCTATATTCTGGGTGATAAAAAGTATATACAGCTGACAAGCCATTTGTCAGAACATCTGTAACGGCAACACAAATAAGTTGTTCAACTTCATCAATAACCTCCCAAGTTTCAATAAAAAGCTGAGTGGTTAGTTTACTACTAAGAAAACTTTCAAATTGCTGAGCATTCGCAGGGAACATGCTGCCATCTTGATGAAAGGTATTAATGTAGCTTTCATATAATGGGTAATAGCATGCTTTAATTTGATCTGAGTATTTAATAGTGAAGTTAGCGTTACGCTTTAATGAGCGTTTTTGACTTTTTGAGGGCGTAAAATCAAAAGTTAAAATACGAATAGAATGACAAGCAGTACAGTTTGGACAGTAAGGTCGATAGGATTGCTCTCCGCTACGACGAAAGCCTTCAGCCATTAACGCACTATAACTTTGTTTGTTTTGTAATCGTTCATCCACCGCAATGAGTAAACGCTCTTCTTCATCGGGCAAGTAACTACAAGGAAACGTTTTAGTAATACCAACTTTAAAATTACTGTCATTCATACAACTACTTCTTTATTTTACACTGA
>CAXIBS010000258.1:0-2288 GCA_964022585.1 uncultured Colwellia sp. | reverse complement strand
TTCTCTGACTTTGCTGGCTCAGGTATTGTTCATATGGCAGGTGCTTCTGCGGCATTAGCTGGCGTTTTACTCTTAGGTGCTCGTAAAGGAAAATACACTAAAGACGGTAGAATAAATGCAATTCCTGGTGCTAACTTACCAATGGCTACTTTAGGTACGTTTATTTTATGGATGGGGTGGTTTGGTTTTAACGGTGGTTCAGTATTAAAGCTTGCTGATATCAATAGTGCAAACTCAGTTGCTATGGTGTTTTTAAATACAAATGCTGCAGCTGCTGCGGGTGCTATCTCTGCACTAATCCTTGCTAAAATTCTTTTTAAGAAAGCAGATTTAACCATGACGTTAAATGGTGCGTTAGCTGGTCTTGTTGCTATTACGGCAGAGCCATCAACTCCTTCACCAATACAAGCAACCTGTTTTGGTGCTATTGCTGGTGTTATTGTTGTGTTATCAATTGTGGCTTTGGATAAGGTGAAGATTGATGATCCTGTAGGTGCTATTTCAGTTCATGGTGTGGTTGGTCTATTTGGTTTACTTCTTGTACCAATGACAAATGACGGTGCAACCTTTAGTGGCCAGTTAATAGGTGCAGCAACAATTTTTGTATGGGTATTTTGTACTAGTTTTGTTGTGTGGTTTGTATTGAAAAAGGCAATTGGTATTCGTGTAAGTGCAGAAGAAGAGTACGAAGGTGTTGATATAAGTGATTGTGGAATGGAAGCCTATCCAGAATTTACACGTGGATAATTACGTTAAGGATTATGCGTTAGATGCATAATCTTTGAACCTTAGTAAAAAAGCAGCGATGTCGCTGCTTTTTTTGATCTTACTTTTAATGATTAAAAACAGTAGTTCAATATAAAAATAGGCTTGAAGCATGTTACTAAACAGTTACATTTGAAAAAAATTAGTGATATAACTGAGGGGAGGAAGTGTTTACTCCATCACCCATTTTCAGGATTTGTTATGTGGCGCGTATTGTTGCTATTTGTCTTTTTTTTTTCAATTGAGCCAAGTGCTAAAGCACAGCATATTGATGATCAACTAGCAAAAATAGCACAACAAAAAGATAAGGGTGCTATTGTTGTTCAGCTAGACAAATTACTTGAAAATAAAGCTCTTAGTACGCTTCAGCGTATTAAAGTATTGTTATTACAAAGTCGTACATATTTAGCGTTAAGTGATTTAAATAAAGCATTAACAGTTATTCAACAAGCTAAAGCATTAACTGATAAAAATAACACCACTTTATTACAAGCGAAAGTTAATAAACTAATGGGAGTCGTCTTTTATTTACAAGGACAATATGAGCAAGCGCTGCTTTCATATCAAGACTCACTTGGCTATTTTCTAAAACAACCTTTTAATGCAGACATAGCAATAAAACAAGCTAACCTATTAAATAATATTGCCTTAGTACAAGGTAAACAAGGTGACTCAGTCGAAGCTCTTAAAAGCTACCAGCAAGCAGAACCTTTATATCAACGCTTTGGCGATGAAATGGATAAAATTGATATTCGCTATAATCTCGCCACACTGTATATCAGTTTACGGCGCTATGATATTGCCATCAGTATGCTCAAAGAGGTCATTAGTAGAAAGCGAGCTATAAATGATCATCATGGTGTAGCTAAGGCATCAGCAGATATTGGCGTTTCTTATAAATACTCAGGTCAATATGATAAAGCTAAGCGGCACGTGCTAGAAGCACTTAGTTATTTTCAAAAGCATGCCCATCAATTTGAAGCGGCTTCTCAATTGCAAAACCTAGCTGAAATCAATTATGAACTGTCTAATTTAGACAAGTCATATGAGTATGCAATAAAAGGAATAGCGTTAGGTGAAAAAATTGGTCACCAACTGGTACATGCAGGAAGTTTACATACACTAGCGAAAATACTATTTCATCGAGGTGATATTGAAGGTGCTCGTGTTAACACTGAGTTGTCAGAGGCAATTGCAAAAAAAATGGGCTTTCAAAGGCTAATAAATGAGAACGTAGGTTTAATGTCACTTATTTATGCTGCAAATAGGGAAACAATAGCATCGCTAAAAGCACAACTTGCTTATCAAGTCGCTCATCTAAAACTATCTAATGAAACGCTTAATGAAAAAATTGCACAATTCGATTCGTATCAACTAACACAGCAGGTAAAAAGCTTGCAGCAAAGTAAAAAGCTTCAGGAGTTAGAATTAACTAAAGCAGGACAACAACGTCAATTTACTGTATTAGGTGTGGCATTTGTTTTACTCGTCATGTTTTTTATATATCGCCGTTATCTAGAGAG
>CAXIBS010000257.1:0-2301 GCA_964022585.1 uncultured Colwellia sp. | reverse complement strand
ATTCCGGTAAGTAGAACTGCAATAGGAATTAAGATATAAATAATACTCATAAATTTCGTCTTTATTTTTTAAGTAAACGCAAAGAGTTGGTGATAACTAAAATAGAACTCGCTGACATACCAATAACGGCCATATATGGCGTAATGTAGCCAGCAACTGCCAGTGGTAAAATAATGGCATTATAGCCTAGAGCCCACAGGTAGTTTTGAAAAATAATACGGCGACTCTTAACGGCGATATGATTTAAGGTGCTGACACTTGATAGCTGATTATTTAATAAAATAACATCTGCGCCACTTTTGGCTATATCAGTACCACACCCCATTGCCATTGATACATGAGCTGCACCAAATACAGGAGAGTCATTAACGCCGTCACCAATCATAGCAACGGTAGCACCTTGTTCGGTTTGCAGTGCTTTAATTTTGGACATTTTATCTGTCGCACTTAAACCACCATAATAATGTGGGATAGATAATGAGCCAGCAACTTTTTGACAAGCATTTTGGCTATCTCCGGAGAGAATAAGCGTTTGACTACTCTCATTCAATTTTGATAATAAAGTTTGGGCATCTTCTCTGACTTTGTCTGTAAGATAAAAAGCCCCAATCAACGTGTTTTTATACACTAAAACACACGAGGCATTAATTAATTCTTTTTGCTCTTTTTGAGTGTCGCTATAACTTTCAAGAAGCCAACTGGGCTTACCAATAGAAAATTGCTTATTATCCACTAAGCCACTAATACCTTTGCCTGAATGAACATTGACATCAGTCGTATTCAAGTTGAAATTTCGGTATTGCTTAAATGGTTTTGCTAACGGGTGTTCTGAATAAGACTCTAATGCAGCAGCAATAGCTAATAGTTCTTGTTTGCTGTAAGCGTTATCGGTAGATAAGAGTTCAACATGTTCAATAGTGAAATCACCAGTTGTTAATGTTCCCGTTTTATCAAAAGCAAAAGTATCAATGTTTGGGATTGTCTCCATAACATGGGAGGATTTTACCATAATACCATCGCGATTAAGGCGGGTTGTAGCACATGTTAAAGCCGTTGGAGTAGCTAAAGATAATGCACAAGGGCAGGTTGCGACTAAAACTGATAGGGTGATCCAAAAAGCTTCTTCCGGTAAATTTTGTTGCCAATATAAAGCTGTGCCTATGGCCGTAACTAAGATAATTGCAACAAAGTACTGTGCAACCTTATCAGAAAAGCGAGCTAACTTAGGCTTATGCGCTTGGGATTGTTCGCTCAAACGTATTAGCTGACTTAAGAATGATTCGCTACTTGGCTGTTTGACTTTAACGGTTAAGTTACCATCGCTATTAATCGTTCCAGCAAAAACATTATCCCCGATAGTTTTATTTAAAGGTAATTGCTCACCAGATAACATCGCCTCATTTACTTGGCTGTTACCGTTAACAATTATGCCATCTGCTGGGATAATTTCGCCTGGCTTTATTAGAACTAGGTCACCTTTTATTAGAAGCTTAGCTGCAACTAGTTCTTCTTTTTCTTGCTCGTTATCCGTTATTCTTGTTGCTGTCATTGGCATTAACTTTAATAAATTTGCCGATATTTGAGCAGCATGAGATCTTGCTCTAAATTCTAAAAACTTACCAATAAGCAATAAAAAAGTGAACATTGATACTGATTCAAAATACACTTCACCTTGCTGTGTCACTGTTGCCCATGCACTAGCACTAAAAGCTAAAATAATTGCAATAGAGACAGGTACATCCATGGATAGACGCTTTAACTTCAGCGCTGTTATAGCACCTTTGTAAAACGGAAATGCACCATAAGTAGCAATAGGTATGGCTAAAATAAAGCTAACCCAACGTAAGTAGACAATATTGTGATCTGCCATATCTGAAAACGCACCAAAATATAAACCTACAGCAATCATCATTATTTGCATCATTAAAATGCCACTAATGCCTAATCGCTTAATAAATTTTTGGCTAATTTTTTTGTTACGTTGTTCTACTTCATTCGCTTTAAAGGGCAGGGCTTGGTAGCCAATATGTTCAATGGCATTGAGAATATCACTTAATTTAACCTTCTCATCTTGCCATTTTATTGTGGCACGCTGTGTAGTGGCGTTAACTGTAATTTTGTGAATACCTTCAAGCTTAGATATTTGCATTTCAATTAACCATGCACAAGCAGCACAACTAATGCCTTCTATCGTTAAAATAGCTTCTTTTGAGTCTTCATTTTGATAAATAAACTCATTTTGCAATACACTTTCATCAAGCAGTTTGTTTTTTTGTTGTTGAACGGCTTTAAGCTGAGGAG
>CAXIBS010000256.1:0-2309 GCA_964022585.1 uncultured Colwellia sp. | reverse complement strand
TTGTATATTTAGCGTGTACTAACAGCATAATGATTGAAACTCATAATATCAAGTGTTCTTGCGCAACAAAAGTTTGATTTTTGAACTAAGCGTGAAAGTGCGTTTTAGATAAAAAAGTGCCTAGTAAGTATTAAGCTTATAGCTAAATTTGAGTATTACTAAGTAAATAAAACCCGGGCTCAGTTATAAGCTTACTTCAGTAATGCTAGAGATAGTTTATTGTTACCTATTTACTATCGAAGTAAGCAACTAGTGTCCTTAACAACGTTTAACTCGAGCAGTATTTGAATGGACTATGTTAAAAACAACATGAAAATCATCATGGCTTTATTCATTGTTAGTCTATTGTCTTATTTTATTAAGTCATTATTTAATAGCAGAAAAACAGGCTATGGCTACATCATTCTTAAGTTTAATCATTTCTTTAAGCGCTTTTATTGCTATTTTTAACTGCTTAAGTGAAATGGGCTATTAAAATACTTGTTTATAAACGATAAGACTTTTATAATTCGCGCCTTATTTTTAATAGACTTCAAGCGACGCCTAGTATGTGCCGCCACTGATTAAGGAAAATTTCATGCCTGTAATAACTCTCCCTGATGGTTCACAACGCTCTTTCGAGCAAGCAGTATCTGTAATGGATGTTGCCTTAGATATTGGTCCTGGTCTTGCTAAAGCAACGATTGCTGGTCGTATCGACGGAAATCTTGTTGATGCTTGTGAATTGATTACTCAAGATGCCTCTTTACAACTTATAACCAGTAAAGATAGTGAAGGTCTTGAGATTATTCGTCACTCATGCGCACATTTATTAGGGCATGCGATCAAGCAGCTATATCCAAATGTTAAAATGGCTATCGGACCAACAATTGAAAATGGCTTCTATTATGATGTTGATCTTGAAGAGTCAATTACCGAAGACGATTTAGCTAAGTTAGAAAAGCAAATGACTACACTTGCACGTACTGGTTATGAAGTTGTTAAGAAAACTGGTAGCTGGCAAGATGCTTACGATGCTTTTACTGAACGTGGCGAAACGTACAAGCTAGAAATTCTTGATGAAAACATTGAGAAAACAGACACGCCTGCTTTATATCATCACCAAGAATACATTGATATGTGTCGTGGTCCTCATGTTCCTAGCATGCGTCATTGCCATCATTTTAAATTAATGAAAGTAGCTGGCGCTTATTGGCGTGGTAATTCTGACAATAAAATGTTGCAACGTATTTATGGCACTGCATGGGCAGATAAAAAACAACTTAAAGCTTATATAGTACGTTTAGCTGAAGCTGAAAAACGTGATCACCGTAAAATTGGTAAAACATTAGATTTATTCCATTGGCAAGAAGAAGCGCCAGGCATGGTGTTTTGGCATAATGACGGTTGGACTATTTACACTGAGTTAGAAAAGTTTGTTCGTGAAAAATTACGTGAATATGATTATGACGAAGTGAAAGCGCCACTAATGATGGACAGAAGTCTTTGGGAAAAATCAGGTCACTGGGATAAATATGCTGATGGCATGTTTACTACTGAATCTGAAAAGCGTGAATACGCAATCAAACCAATGAACTGCCCCGGTCATGTACAAATATTTAACCAAGGTTTAAAGTCATACCGCGATTTACCTCTACGTATTGCTGAGTTTGGTTGTTGTCATCGTAATGAACCATCTGGTTCTTTACACGGTTTAATGCGTGTACGTGGTTTTACTCAAGATGATGCGCATATCTTCTGTATGGAATCACAAGTTCAAGCTGAAGTAACCAAATGTATTGAAATGGTTTATGACGTATATGGCTCATTTGGCTTTGAAGATATCGTTGTTAAGTTGTCAACCCGTCCAGATAATCGTATCGGTAGTGATGAGATTTGGGATAAAGCAGAAGCAGGCCTTGCTCAAGCATTAACTGATAGCAATATTAAATTTGAATACTTACCTGGTGAAGGTGCTTTTTACGGGCCTAAAATTGAATTTACCTTAATGGATTGTTTAGGTCGAGCATGGCAATGTGGCACAGTTCAACTTGATTTTGCATTACCTGAGCGTTTAGGGGCAACTTATGTTGGTGAAGATAACGAACGATATACTCCGGTAATGATTCATCGTGCTATTTTAGGTTCATTAGAGCGCTTTATTGGTATTTTAATTGAAGAGTTCACGGGTAAATTCCCAACGTGGTTATCGCCAATTCAAGCAACAATCATGAATATTACCGACAAACAGGGTGGATATTGTGAAAAAGTTGTTAAAAAACTAAAAGAAAATGGATTTAGAGCAAAACTAGACTTGAGAAATGAGAAGA
>CAXIBS010000255.1:0-2314 GCA_964022585.1 uncultured Colwellia sp. | reverse complement strand
AATTCATATTATCGTTATGATTAACTTTAGTGACTGATAAGCGCATTTTTGCTATATCTTGGTATTCTTTACGAACTTGCTCTACTTGACCAACATGAACAAACATACCTTTTATTTTAGTTGTTTGGTCTGCACGACCTAACCAACCTTTGATACGCATATTTGTTCGACCACAAGCACTAGCACCTGATTTCACAGCTGATAAATCACCTGTAGCAAAACGAATAAGTGGGTAGTCTACATTGAAGCTTGTAACCACGACTTCACCAACTTCACCTTCAGCAACTGGCTCTAAACTGCCTGGACGTACTATTTCAACTAGCAAGTCTTCTGCGATGATTAAACCATCACCAACGATAGATTCAAAACCAATTAAACCAACATCAGCACTTGCATAAGCTTGTAAAGAATCAATACCCGCAGCAGTAAATTCAGATCTTAATGCTTCAGGTAACGCTTCACCAGTAACTAACGCTTTACCAATACTAGAGATATCACGCTGAGTTTTGTTTGCTTTATCTAGTAAGATTTTCAAAAACGATGGCGTACCACAATAACCTTGAGGTTTAAGGTGCTCAATAATATCAAGCTGTTGTTCAGTTTGTCCTGGACCAGCAGGAATAACTGTACAGCCACACGCTCTTGCGCCTGAATCAAGAATAAATCCACCCGGCGTTAAATGGTATGACAAAGTATTTTGAACTAAATCACCCTTTCTAAAACCAGCAGCATAGAAAGCTTGCCCTACACGCCACCAATCATCACTGGTATTCTCAGGATCATAAATTGGGCCTGGAGATTGAAAAATACGACCTAAATTAGCTGTTTTAGCACTCAAACCACCTAAAGGAGAGTTTTTACTTTGAATATCCATCAAGTCGGATTTTCGGGTAATAGGTAATTGCGCTAACAATTCACGGCTAGTAATTTTGTCAGCATCAATATGCTCTAACGTATCACTATAATGCTGGCACTCTTGTTTAGCATAGGTGATAAAAGCAGGTAAACGCTCTAATAGAGACTGTTCGCGTAATTCAGGATTTTGACATTCTCTTTCGTAAAAATATTGTTTCATGGTAACTCGATAATTTTAAAATATTATAACTTTACTTTTTCATGTACTTTCAGAAAGCAACCAGCTCGTTCATATTTGTTGAATAAAATCGGGCTTACAATAATAAGTAAGCACTTCGATATAAAACAGAGTAGGTATAAACTGGAATGTACGTGGTTATAACCAACGTTTACGACGCTTATAAGACTTTAAGTTTTTAAAGCTTTTACGTTCTTCGTTGCCACCACCTAAATAGAATTCTTTTACATCTTCATTGCTAAGCAATTGCTCTTGAGTACCATCAAGTACAATTTTGCCTGACTCCATAATATAACCGTAATCAGCAGCTCGTATTGCATAGTTAGCATTTTGCTCAACTAGTAGCATGGTAATACCTTGATCTTGGTTGATCTTTTTAATAATACCAAATACTTCTTTTACTAATAATGGCGATAAGCCCATTGATGGTTCATCTAAACAAATCATTTTAGGACGAGCCATTAATGCTCTACCGATAGCTAGCATTTGTTGCTCACCACCTGATAAATAACCAGCTAGACCAGTACGCTCTTTTAAACGTGGGAAATAGTTAAATACCATTTCTAAATCTTGGTTAATTTGTGAATCGTTACGTGTATAAGCACCTAATTTAAGGTTTTCTATTGAAGTCATATCTTCAATAATACGACGACCTTCCATTACCTGAATTAGACCACTACGTACAATATCTTCACCGTTTTTCTTATCAATACGCTCGCCCATAAAGGTAATATCACCTTTAGTTACTTCGCCGTATTCAGTTTTAAGTAAACCTGATATTGCTTTTAGCGTAGTTGATTTTCCTGCACCATTTGGTCCAAGTAATGTTACAACGTCGCCTTCTGGTACGTCTAATGTTACCCCTCTAAGTACTTGGATAACTTCGTCATAAACAACTTCAATGTTATTAACCGATAACATTGGTGTAGCTGTTTGAATTTTTGCTGCCGCCTGAGACATATATATACTCCGTTGAAATTATAACTACCCAACTTGATAACAAGTTGAATAGTTATAATATAATAGAACTTTCTATTAACTATTTAGTGATAAGGATTAGTAACCTAACCAATCATCACGACGATCCAATGTTACTTGTGATACTTTTTCAATAGCAATATCACCACCGTTATAGTTGCCTTTATAGATATTCACTTGGTTAATTCCACGATGATCATCATTGCTCCAATTAGCCGCTAAACATACGCCTTCTAAACCTGC
>CAXIBS010000254.1:0-2345 GCA_964022585.1 uncultured Colwellia sp. | reverse complement strand
ATACTAATGTAAATTTTCGACTAAGTAAATTGATACTGTGTAAACATTTATGAATATTTGATTATCGTCAGTTTTTTCAAAGGGGTACATGTAGCATTCATAATCTCATTTGACGGTTAGTAGTCAAAAGTTATACCAGTGCACATGGTTGATACATCTCTAATTCTGACTCGTTTATCTTGTAAATGCATATACATCCCCGTCAAAGGTATTGATATACAGCGAAGGAGTATGCTCGCTTATTGATAAACAATACGTCCTTAATGACATTAATTTAATGTCTCGTAGACTCAAAATGGTCACGTTAGGTGCTCACGATACTAGCGACAAATCTCTATTGTTAGTTGAGAGAGTTTGCCGGGGAACTCAAATCTGTTCGTGTGGGTAAGAAAATAACTATTAATTAGCCTGTATCAATAATCAAGGTGAGTTAAAAAAGAGTCTTTTATACATCACTTTAGCTATCTAATGACTTAATTATCCCACACCCTTCAATGGTATTATCAGAATTACACGTACTAGCCATTTGTTGTAATTCGTTTTTTAAGGCTTTTAATTCTTTCATGCGTTTTTTTACCAAAGCTAATTGTTGCGCAATCAGCGCATTTACACTTGAGCAACTTTCCTCTGGTTTATTTTTTAGGTCGATAAGACGTTTAATATCTATAAGAGAGATATCGAGACTGCGACAATGTTTTACGAATTCTAATTGCTTCAAAGCGGTAACGTCATACAATCTGAAGTTACCTTCTGTACGCTCTGGATCAGAAAGTAATCCTTCTTTTTCATAGAATCTAATAGTTTGTATAGAACAACCGGATGTTTTCGATAATTCACCTATTTTCATAATATTTTCTTTTTAAACTTGACTCTATAGTTACTATAGGTTTTACACTTGAATTATACAAGTAAGGCGGAGTAAAAAAATGAGCGGTTGTGGCTGTGAAGTAGAATTAAAAGATGACCAACAAAAAACAGTGCTTTATTGGCTTTTAGCTATAAATGCCACGATGTTTGTATTTGAAATTGGTTTAGGTTGGTTATCTGAATCAACCGCATTAATTGCTGATTCGTTAGATATGCTAGCTGATGCTATCGTCTATGCCATTGCCTTATATGCCGTGGGGAAGTCAATCCAACATAAAGCTAATGCAGCATTAGTTAGTGGTTATTTCCAATTGGGGTTAGGGGTTCTAATTTTTCTCGATATAGCTAGACGAATAGTTGGAGAAAGTGAGCCTCATTCTTGGTTTATGATTGGAGTTGGTTCTGTGGCTTTAATCGCTAATGTCATTTGTTTGATGCTTATACGAAAGCACAATAATGATGAAGTGCATATGAGGGCTAGCTGGATATTTTCAGCTAATGATGTGATCGCAAACCTTGGTGTCGTATTCGCTGGCATACTTGTCATGGTGCTAGAACAACGCTGGCCTGATATTGTTATTGCTAGCATCATTTCAATGTTAATTCTTCGAGGCGCTTACATGATATTAACGGATGCCAAACAAGAATTAGTATCGGCTCAATATACATCTGAAGTATCAGATAAAAAATAAACAATCAACCTGCTGCAATTCAAGGTAAGGAAGCTCTTATGAATCAAGAATATCTTAAAAAAACTGAGATAGTCAATTTTGAACACCCCACTATCCAATCATTAATAACAGAGCGAAAATGGCATGAGCTTGATGACTACAACAAGATTGGCACTGCTTATCAGTTTGTAAAAGACGAAATACTATTTGGCTATAACGAAAGCGACGATATTTCCGCAAGTAAAGTTTTATCTGACGGATACGGGCAATGTAACACTAAGGGCAACCTTTTAATGGCCTTATTACGTGGATTAGGAATTCAGTGCCGATTTCACGGGTTTACAATAGATCAGCAATTACAAAAAGGAGCTATTCCTACCTATGTCTTTTGGTTAGCGCCCAAATACATTATTCACAGTTGGGTTGAAGTTTACTTTGAAGGACGTTGGATCAATTTAGAGGGCTTTATTTTAGATAATCAATATCTCACTTCAATACAGCAAAAGTTTAATCAAATAAAAGACAATTTCTGTGGTTATGGTGTTGCAACAAAATGTTTTTCATCACCAGATACAGATTGGCGCGGAACCGACACATATATTCAAAAAGAAGGGATTCACGACGACTTTGGACTTTATAATTCCCCTGATGAGTTTTATCTTGAAAAAGGCACTAATTTGTCTGGAGTCAAACGCTGGATGTATCAAAAAGTGATCCGCCACCTAATAAATTTCAATGTCACTAATCTAAGAAAAAATAAAGCGCTGGAGGTACAAAATGCATAGTCATAGTCATAGTCATAGTCAT
>CAXIBS010000253.1:0-2358 GCA_964022585.1 uncultured Colwellia sp. | reverse complement strand
ATGAAGATAACCTTATTGTAAAGGCTGCTAAACTATTACAAAATAAAATACGACAAGAACAGCATAAAAGCCCCCTTTTAGGTGCTAATATTTCTATCAATAAAATATTACCTATGGGCGGTGGATTAGGTGGTGGTTCATCAAATGCAGCAACAATACTAGTAGCCCTTAATACACTTTGGCAATGTAACTTTTCTACAAAGCAACTATCAGAGTTAGGTTTAAGTTTGGGTGCTGATGTTCCAATTTTTATTCATGGTTTTGCCGCTTTTGCCCAAGGTGTAGGAGAAAAGCTATCTCCCGCTCAGCCAGAAGAGTGCTGGTATTTAGTGAGCAAACCAGAGAGCAGTATTTCAACAGCAAGTGTATTTACTTCGCCAGATCTTCCTAGAAATACAACTAGATTAACTGATTTCGACTTTGATACTCCCAGCAATTGTGGTGACATAATTACAGATTACACCCTAAATAACGGTAAATATCACAATGATTGCCAAACAATGGTAATAAAAAATTACGATAAGGTTGCCAACTTGCTAGCTTGGTTGGTAGAATATGCGCCGTCTAGAATGACGGGAACCGGGGCATGTATATTTTCATGTTTTTCCTGTAAACAAGCGGCATATGATCTACAAGCAATGCTTCCTCAAGGGGTAAGTTCATTTATCGCTAAAGGATTAAATAAGTCGTCGCTATTACCTGTTATTGAAGACTTAAATAAACAAGAAAATTAAACTACATTTGCTGAAATTAGCCATTATCAATAACGTTAACTTTAGCTATATACAGCTCGGTATTTATTAACACAACAATAAATGAAGAGTATATTTTAATGTCAAAAGTTTCTGAGGAACTGACTGTGCCTGACATGAAGATTTTTGCGGGTAATGCCACCCCTGAACTGGCCAAACAAATTGCAAATCGCTTATATATTACTTTAGGCGAAGCCAAAATTGGCAGTTTTAGTGATGGTGAAATAAGTTTTGAAATTCATGAAAATGTTCGCGGTAGCGATGTTTTTATTGTTCAATCTACTTGTGCACCAACTAACGATAACCTAATGGAACTAATTGTGATGATCGACGCATTTCGTCGTGCATCAGCAGGAAGAATTACTGCCGTTATTCCTTATTTTGGTTATGCTCGCCAAGACAGACGTGTACGTAGTGCTCGTGTACCAATTACAGCAAAGGTAGTTGCTGATTTCTTATCTAGTGTTGGTGTTGACCGTGTATTAACGGTTGATTTACACGCTGAACAAATTCAAGGATTCTTCGACGTTCCAGTTGATAATGCTTTCGGCACGCCTATCTTATTAGAAGATATGCAAAACCGTGAGTTAGATAATCCTGTTGTTGTATCTCCTGATATTGGTGGTGTTGTACGTGCTCGTGCAGTAGCCAAATTATTAAATGATGCAGATTTAGCTATTATTGATAAACGTCGTCCTCAAGCCAACGTTGCGCAAGTTATGCATATTATTGGTGATGTCGAAGGCCGTGATTGTATTATCGTTGATGATATGATTGATACAGGCGGTACATTAGCTAAAGCAGCTGAAGCATTGAAAAAACATGGCGCAAAACGTGTTATTGCCTATGCAACTCACCCTGTATTATCAGGTAACGCTGCTGAAAACCTTAAGAACTCAGTAATTGATGAAGTAGTAGTAACGGATTCTATCCCACTATCTCCAGCAATCAAAAAACTGAATATGGTTCGCCAATTAACACTAAGTGGCATGCTTAGTGAAGCTATTCGTCGCGTATGTAACGAAGAGTCTATTTCAGCAATGTTTGATCATTAATTCTTATTTACTAGTGTAATAATCACTAGTAAATAATTTAAAGCCGATATTAACACGTTAATATCGGCTTTTTTATTGCTTGTTTTTTATCAAAGGTAGTAATAATTAATAGCTTTAAATTAACGCTAATGTTACTATGCCGCGCCTTTTTTATCTAATGAATCCCTTTCATTAGTGAGTCAACAAGATAAACAAAGGTATATCCTTGTTTTTGGTCGCAAAAAACAAGATTTAATTTAATTTATTTATATAAGAGTATATATCATGACTGATTTATTTACTTTGGAAGCAGAAGTACGTACAGATTTAGGGAAAGGTGCGAGCCGCCGCCTACGTCACGCGAATAAAGTTCCTGCTATCCTTTACGGTGAAGGCCAAGAGCCAGTATCTTTAACTTTAGAGCACAAAAACGTTTTCCGTGCTCAACAAGAAGAAGCTTTCTACTCACACGTTTTAACATTAAACATCGCTGGTAAGCCAGTTGAGTGTTTAATCAAAGACATGCAACGTCACCCGTACAAGCAAGTAGTAATGCACTTAGATTTCATGCG
>CAXIBS010000252.1:0-2361 GCA_964022585.1 uncultured Colwellia sp. | reverse complement strand
AAACCACATAACTAAGCCAATAACTGCATCAATACCACTTTTAACTCTAGGTTTGCTAAGTTGTACTGACAACTTAGCAGCGCCAAGTGCTAGTGTTGAAAACCAAACAATTGAGCCAGATATAGCACCAATTAAAAAATAGATTTTTGCATCTCCAGTATACTGCCCACCCACAGAGCCAATTACCATTACAGTATCAATATAAGCGTGTGGGTTTAAAAAGGTAACGATTAAGCTTGTGATAATAACAATTTTAAATGATTTTTTCGTTACTATCTTATCACTGTTTTTTTGAATACCTATAAATGCCGCTTTAAATGACATGGCACCGTAAGCGAGCAAAAACAGAATGCCTCCCCACGTGAGTAGCGAAAAAAGTACATCATCACTGGCTAAAATTATTCCACCGCCTAAAACGCCTAAAGAAATGAGTATCGCGTCATAGGCAATAAATAATCCTGCTGTCATCAGGTGATGATCTTTATTGATCCCTTGTGTTAATAACATTGAGTTTTGGCTACCAATGGGCATGATCATGCTCAATGCTAGAATAAAGCCTTTAACTGCTGCTGTAATGATCATAAAACGCTCCTAAATTATGTAACCAACAAAATAGTATTACTTTAAAACAAGGAGAGTTTACGTGTGGATTTCAATTTAATATAATTAATAAAACTTAATATATATTAATTTTACTTATGTCATTATTTGATTATAAATTATTAAATGCGTTATCTTCGATTATAGAAATGCAAAGTTTTGAGCTTGCCGCCAATAAACTTTTTATTTCACAATCCGCTATTTCCCAACGTATTAAATTATTAGAAGAAAATATTGGTCATCCTATTCTAATTCGTAGTCAACCTATTGAGTTAACGGCAATGGGTGAACAGTTGTTAGCGCACTTTAAAAAAGTTCAACAATTAGAAAATGAACTGCTACCTGAATTATTACCTGATAAACCAAGTAAGCCGATGAAAATTTCTTTAGCACTCAATGCTGATAGCATGGCTACTTGGTTTTTAAAGGCAGTTACTCCCGTATTAAAAGAACATTTGGTTGAGCTAAATTTACTCATTGCCCATGAGAAGAATACATTAGATAAGTTACGTACAGGTGAAGCAACAGGTGCGGTAAGTGTAATTAAAAAACCATTAAAAGGTTATCGCTCTTTTGAATTAGGCAAGATGAATTATTGTTTAGTATGTTCTATGGGCTTTCAGCAAAAGTATTTCCCACAAGGCGTGACAAAATCTTCATTAACGATGGCGCCAGCAATTAGTTACGATCATAAAGATGATACCCATAATCGCTTTATCAGCAAACACTTTGATTTAGCGGCAAGTGAATATTATTGTCATAGTGTACGTTCTTCAGAAGCATTTGTTGAATTAGCAAAACAGGGTGTGGCTTACTGTTTATTGCCGGAGTTACAAATTAAAGATGAATTAGCGTCAGGTGAGCTAATAAAGTTATGCCCTGAGAAGCAATTAATACAAACACTTTATTGGCATAGCTGGATATTAGTAAAAGGAATTAATAAAGAAATATCTCAAGAAATAATGAGAGAAGGGCGAATGTTGTTAGATTAAAGCGCTGTCAGAGGTTAAACCTCATGACAGCCTGTAACGGTTATATTTCTAATGAACTTTAGTTGGTTTATGACGATTGAGAATATCCATTATTTCTGGTTCGGTATACTCAGGCATCATTACCTTGACTTGAGATTTTTCTTCATCGATGAAAAAGTTTTCCCTTGGAATATCCTTATTTATTAGTTCATCAGCGATATTTATAAGCGCTGTTTTATCTACGTATGTTGCTGTAATAGTCTTGTACATGACAGTTTCTCCCGTTTAACCGGTATACTTTTTACTAGAATCGATCTCGTAAGACGTGGAAACAGTGTCAATTTACGTCTTAGACAAGACCCCCAAAAGGAATTTCTTTTGATATTTCTTACTTATATTTTAGACCTGACCACAGAATACTGCCAGTTTGTAGAACATTTTGTTCCACAAACTTAATATCAAATGAAAGATTAAAGTTACTAGTTCAGAAATATCAGGGGAATAAGTAAAATGAGTTCCGTATATACTCAATTAAATAAAATGTTATTGTGTTTTTATTGAGTTTAGAGTTTTTCGCCATAAACTCAATAGTCATTAAAAGAAATTGCTGATACTTATAAAATGCTTTCTAGTGTTAATTCCATCATGTCTTTAAATGTACTTTCACGTTCGTCAGAGCTGGTTTGCTCACCTGTTTTAATGTGATCGGACACCGTTAACACCGTTAAGGCTTTTTTACCGTACTCGGCTGCAACACCGTACAAACCTGCAGCTTCCATTTCTACAGCTA
>CAXIBS010000251.1:0-2455 GCA_964022585.1 uncultured Colwellia sp. | reverse complement strand
AAGAGAAAGCCTTTTTAATTAATTTGTTTATTTTGCAATAGGTAAGGATGCATCAGATCCCCACTCTGCCCAAGAGCCATCATATAAACTAACATTAGTATAACCAGCGAGAATTGCTGCCACCAATACGATACAAGCAGTGATTCCTGAACCGCAAGTGAAAATAATATTCATAGCATTATGACAACCTATTTTAGCTAGCTGCGCTTCAATATCTTTGGCAGGTTTATACTCAATTGAGTCTAACACCAGTGCAAAAGGTAAATTAATAGATTTTGGAATATGGCCTGAACGTACTCCTGCTCGAGGCTCTGAGGCAATACCTAAAAACCTTTTTTCGGAGCGAACATCAATAACAGTTGCCACGGCCGAGTCAAGATTTAATAAAATACACTCACTTGTTGCTATTACCTTTGGTGTTTTTGTTAAGGAGACATTTGAAATAGTAAGTTTTGTTGGCTTAACATAGTGCTCATTTGCCACAGCATACCCTTGTGCTATCCATTTAGGTAAACCACCATCAAGAATAAAAGCATTTTCGTAACCAAAGGACTTAAATATCCACCAAGCTCTAGGAGAAGAGTATACACCTTGGTCGTCATAAATAACTAACGTACTAGTTAGATTAAAACCAAGTTGATCAGCTAAGGTAGTTACCTGCTCTGCTGTTGGAAAACAATGTGTAGCACATGAGGTTGTATCAGACAAATCATGTTCAATAGTAACTTTATAACTATTAGGGATTACTTTTAGCTTGTCATATATTATTGGTTCTTTACCGATAACCTTAGACATACTGACATCTAGAATAAACAAATTATCATTGTTTTTGTTGTTGTGAAGCCATTGAGTAGATACTAAAGGGTAATTCATTTTGCTAACTTATCTATTAGGGTGATTATTTGATCAATAAAGTTTCTATTAAACTTATACGTTCATCGTCAAGGTTACGGCGCATATTATAAGACTTAGTTTTAAAATCATCGCCAATAAGCATATGTAAACCTAGCGCAGGTAACCTTGCATCACCATTTGGCTCTTTCATACGAGCAAAGGCTTGCTGCGCTAAATTTGTTTTATCATTCCATACTTCAATTTCAAAGCCAAGTGATGTAATTATTTGTTGGTATGATTCTGGGGAAATAAGATAGCTCATTGAACTATCTTGAGCCCAAGGTACAGGAAAATAAATAGGCGCATTTTTATTTTCAAAAACTTCATACAAAACCGCTCTCCCACCTGGCTTCAGAACACGATATAATTCCTTTAACCAGCCAAGTTTATCTTCAACATTCATATTCATTTGAATAGACCAGGTGCCATCAAACGTATTATCGTCAAAGGGTAACTCAAGTGCACTTGCTGCGGTAAATTTCACTTTTTCTTGCATCTGAAGCAATTGTGTTAGTCTATTAGCTACATCGATATACTCATCACTTAAATCTACACCAGTTACGTTACAACCGGTTTCAGATGATAAGCGACGGGTGGAGCCTCCAACACCACACCCCACATCAAGAATATGCATATCAGGCGTAAACTGAGCTAATTCAATCAACTCTTGCGTTGCTATATCACCACGGATATGAAACTCATCTACAGGCTGAAGATCATCAAGTGTAAGTTTTGATAAATCCTTATCTAAACGATTTAGGCCTGAAATTATTTTATTATACAAATTGTTCGGAGAGTAATAATTGTAAATATTGTCCATAACACTAACCCAAAAAAGAATACTGAATAATTAATTGAAACTATACATGAAATTTCTATTTAATTGATAATTATCTGTAACTTATACTGCCTTTAATTTATGATAATCATTCATTAAAACACTGGTTTGAATCATGACAGAAATAATAGTTAGAGGCTATCACCTTGATGGCTATCAACATGTAAATAATGCAAGATATTTAGAGTTTTTAGAAGAAGCTCGCTGGGCTTGTTTAGCGGATGATATTGATTATTTTATGCAAAAGAAAATAGCATGGATAGTCGCTAACATAAATATTAACTATCGAATCCCTGCTCTGCTTGGACAGCATTTAATTATCGAAACTACGGTCAGTAAAATAGGAAATAAAAGCAGTATACTTTCACAAATTATCCGCTGTAAAGAAACAGGTAAAACCATTATTGATGCAGAGGTTACCTTTGTACTTTTCGATATGAAAGCAAATAAGTCTTTAGAAATCGAGGGTGATATACTGCAAAAATTGTTGGATTCACAAGAAAAATTAGCAAAATTGAGTGTTGTGTAGCGAAAACATCGAAACACTTTTTTTAGACTTTTTCATCATCTCGTTCATAAAAAGCACTAGGCAAAACATCAACGCCTACTGCTTTTCCTAGCTTAATAATAAAGGGAATTGTTATGGGGGCAAAAGGCAGCACTGCAAATACACCAATCCCTAAACCTTTTACCACGTCAGCTAATTGTTCATTGGCAACTTTA
>CAXIBS010000250.1:0-2460 GCA_964022585.1 uncultured Colwellia sp. | reverse complement strand
AAGCAGGGCTGAGTGTAAAAGAAATACTTATCTCTTTATTTCTCTTACTAACGGCACCAATCAGTGCTTATATGATGATTAAATCCGCCATTCATCATAAGCTAGATAGTATAGAGCGTACTAAAGGTAAAGATCTTGTTGAAGATGATGCTTAATACTTTGTTAGGTCAATGTGTAAAAATCACCTTTTTTCAATACAATAATCCTATAAAACTTTAAATGTTGTTATCTCGTTATGCCAGTTAATATTACGCCTCATCAGTATCAAGACCTTATCACTTTGTTCAATGGTTGTTTCTATCAAAGTCATAATACCCGTTTAATTAAAGGTGGTGATGAGCCTTTATATAGTCCTGCTAATGATGATTGCGGGTATCATCAAGTTATTTTTGCCAGAGGCTATTATGCAAGCGCATTTCATGAAATATCTCATTGGTGTCAAGCAGGCGAAGCAAGGCGACTATTAGAAGATTATGGCTATTGGTATAAACCTGATGGAAGAAATGAGCAAGAACAGAAAGAATTTGAGCAAGTTGAAGTTATTCCACAAGCAATCGAATGGGCGTTTAATGTTGCAGCACAACGAAAGTTTCATGTGTCTTCTGATAACCTAAGTGGGTTTCAAGCAGATACAAAAAGCTTTAAAAAGAAAGTACTTCAACAAGTAGAAGTGTTTTTAGAGAAAGGTTTTCCTGTTAGAGCTAATCAGTTTATTGAAGCCTTAGCTCAATTTTATGGCACAACATTACCATTAACAATTGAAGATTTTAATAAAATTAAAGAAGAGAATGTATGTTTAAGTTAGGCTTAATTATCAACCCTGTTGCAGGTGTTGGTGGTAGTGTTGCTTTAAAAGGCAGTGATGGTATGGCTATGCAAGCAATAGCATTAGGTGCTGAACCAAAAGCTAATGCACGTGCAAAATTTGCATTAGAAGTTTTACAACCTTATCAAGATGACATTACGGTTTATACGGTAAATCATGCAATGGGTGAAGACGCAGCAAAGGCGTTAGGCTTTCAAGTTAATGTGGTTCATAAAACTGAAAATGAAGTAACACAAGCAGAAGATACCGAGCAAGCCGTAACAGCCTTAATTGCGGAACAAGTTGACATTATTCTTTTTGCTGGCGGTGATGGAACCGCTCGTAATATAGCTAAAGTAGTTACAGAGCACGCACTAGAAGGAAAACGAGAGCAAACACCAGTTTTAGGTATTCCAGCAGGGTGTAAAATTCACTCTGGTGTTTATGCTATTACGCCAATAGCAGCAGGGCGCGTTGTAGAGTTGATGGTTACTAAGCAATTGGTGACATTAACAACGGGCGATATTATGGATATTGATGAGTCTTTATTTCGTGAAGGTGTTGTTAAAGCAAAAAGGTTTGGCGAGGTACAAATTCCGAGTGAATTAAGATATGTGCAAGCAACTAAATCAGGTGGTAAAGAGTCTGATGAATTGGTTTTACATGATATAAGTGAAGATGTTATTGATAAAATGAATGAAGCTGAAGATAGCTTGTTTGTTGTTGGCTCAGGCTCTACAACCGCTTTTTTAATGTCTGAGCTTGATATAGATAATACATTACTTGGTGTTGATTTAGTGCAAGATCATAACTTAGTTGCTAATGATGTTACTGAAGGGCAGCTTTGGAGTAAATTGAGTGAAGCTAAACAAAGTAATCAATCTGTACGCCTGATTATTACCTTAATCGGTGGGCAAGGGCATTTATTCGGCCGTGGAAATCAACAATTAAGTCCACGCATCATTCGTGCAATTATTGAGCAAGATGGTGGTAAAGAAAATATCACAATAATTGCCACTAAATCTAAATTGACTGCACTTGATAATAGACCACTAGTCTGTGATACCGGTGATGCCGATTTAGATCAAATTTTATCTGGTTTTATGCCTGTTACAACAGGTTATAGAGATCAGGTTTTATACCCAGTTGCTAGTCCTAAATAGGTTATCTAGCATTGATGAGATTGTTCAAAATGGTTGCAAAGTAGCAATACAATCGCATTAAATAAAATTTTAATAGAGAATATCATGACAAAAAATTTACAAACAGTTGCTGAGGTATATCAGCATTTAGATAGTTTATTCGATCAAGATGTTGATAGTGATACATTGTTTGCTAGCGGCTATTTAAGAGGATTATTTTCATCAGCAGTTTCACAATTTTCGGATGAAAAACAAGCATTATCAGCTGATATCATTCAAGAGGTTAGTGATAAATTGGTCAGTGCAAAAAAAGAGCTTAGCCCACAAGATAATGCCATAGTGCAGAATTTTTGGGTGATACTACAACAGAAAATGATAAATTAGAAAAAAGCTATATAAAGTATCATAGATATAAACTCAGCTGCTACGCGTTAATAATACAAATAGCAGCTGTTTACTAAGTTTCAAGTCTATTTTTATAGCGTATTTTTAGACTTTACGTCTGACAATATC
>CAXIBS010000249.1:0-2513 GCA_964022585.1 uncultured Colwellia sp. | reverse complement strand
GTTGTTGAAGCTGTGACTGAAGCGCCAACACCTGTTGTTGAAGCTGTGACTGAAGCGCCAACACCTGTTGTTGAAGCTGTGACTGAAGAGCCAAAAACAGACCAAGCTCCAGTTAAAGAAAAGGCAACTAAAGCAAAAGCTAAGAAAGCCGCTGCTCCAGCAGTAAAAAAAGCACCAGTAAAGGATAAAAAATTAGCAAGACAAGTTAAAAGAGCTAATCGTTTACCTGGACATGCTTTTTCACCAATGACAAAAACTGAGACGATTACAACGATGAATGAACTTCCTCGTAAATTTATGGCAAATGAAGATCGTATGTCTCATCAAGTGTCAGGCCGTACAGCAATTGTCGCTGATGTAACAAGTAGAAGCTCAGCGGGTATGACTAAAGCGAGTTAGTCTATTTAGACAAACTATTGTTATAACGTTGCGTTTAATACTCAACAATAAAGGTAACTGTTAGTCATAACAGTTACCTTTTTTATATCAAAAGCGTTATATATAAAAGAACCTATTTAAGGAGACCAGTATACTTGGGTTGTCGTTGCTCTATCTTGTAAGAATTTACGTATTGGCATAGCAAATACATCACCTGCGCTTAATGCTTGATTTAATACATGCTGCTTTGTGCCACCACAAAGGTGCAAAAATATATTTCTACTTTGAATCAATGAAGCAAAGGTAAATGAAATACGCTGATACGGTGCTGTTTTAGGATCTATAACCATTAAAGCATTTTCATTATGAGTATCTAGAGCTTCAGCTATCTGTTCGCTACAAGGAAATAATGAAGCAGTATGACCATCTTCTCCCATGCCTAAAATAATCACATCTAGAGGCATAAGCATTCGTTTTGCCATAACATTCAAATTAATTAATGTCTCTCGACACAGTGCTTTCTCTACTTTCAAATGAAAAAAGTTAGCTTCAGTAGCTTTATTTTGTAATAAATTATCCCGTACTAAACGAGTATTACTATCGTCCGATTCAATATCAACCCACCGTTCATCAACTAAAGTAATAATTACATTTTTCCAATCAATCTTTTTATGTGATAAAACGTTAAAAAAACCTTTCGGTGTTGCGCCTCCTGAAACAGCGAGCGTAGCCTTTCCTCTATCCAAAATAGCTTGTTGGAGTATTTGGCTCACTTTGTCTGCCAAAACTAAATCCAATGATTCGCTCGTTTCAAAGTTATATTGTTCAAACATAATTATTTTACCCAACGCCTCTTATCATTCGTCACCAATGAGATAGAATCTTTAGGCCCCCAAGTTCCCGCAGCATAGGGCTTAGGTCTTTCATTTATTTCCTGCCATGCCCCAATAACACTATCTACCCATGCCCAAGCAGCTTCAACTTCATTTCGACTAACAAATAGCGATTGATTTCCATTTAAAATTTCTAACATTAAGCGCTCATATGCATCAATAACTCGCTGGTTTTGATAGGTATCATTGAAACTCAAATCTAATTTATTTTCTTGAATATTCATTTGTGATGCAATGCCAGGTATTTTGTTCATCATTTGCAGCTCAACTCCTTCATCTGGCTGCAGACGAATAACTAACTTATTTGCAGGTAATTCACGGTAACTCTCTTTAAAAATATTATGTGGTTGTTCTTTAAAGTGAACGACAATTTCACTGTCTTTTGTTGGCATACGTTTACCTGTGCGTAAGTAGAACGGTACTCCTGACCAACGCCAATTATCAATTTCCACTTTAATGGCAACAAAAGTTTCTGTATTACTATCTGTGTTAGCGCCTTCTTCATTTAAATAACCGGGTACAGCAACATCCCCAATAAATCCATCTGTATATTGGCCACGCACAGTTTTTTCGTTAATGTTAGTTTTTTCTATAGGTGAAAGCGCTTTAATCACTTTTAGTTTTTCAGCACGAATACTGTTTGCACTTAAATCTGCCGGAGGTTCCATTGCTAGTAAAGATAAAATTTGTAATAAGTGATTTTGAATCATATCCCGCATCTGGCCTGCTTCATCATAAAAGCCCCAGCGCCCCTCTATGCCAACACTCTCAGCAACAGTAATTTGTACATGATCAATGCTATTTCTATCCCAATTAGTAGTAAAAAGTGAATTAGCAAAACGAAGAACAAGAAGGTTTAGGACAGTTTCTTTACCTAAATAATGGTCAATTCGGTAAATCTGGTTTTCACCAAAAAAACGTGCAACCTGATCATTGATTACTTTTGATGAAGCTAAACAATCGCCAATGGGCTTTTCAATAACAACACGATCTTTAGTTGAAATAAGGTCTACATGATTAAGCCCGTCACATATATCGCCGTAAATATCAGGAGGTGTAGAAAAGTAAAATATACGTGTAACATCACTTTCTAATAAACTACTAGATAGTTTTCTATAGTCTGAAATGGCTTTTATATCTAGTGCTATATAAGTTAAACGTGCAATTAGACATGTTAAAACACCTTCATCTAATGGTTCTTCAACAAAACGTCTAAGGCTATCTAATATAATATCTTTAAAC
>CAXIBS010000248.1:0-2515 GCA_964022585.1 uncultured Colwellia sp. | reverse complement strand
CGGGTTATATTGTAAGTTTTTCCTGTACCTGCACTTGCTTCAATAAGGTGTCGACCTGTTAAGGGAATGGTAGCAGCTGATAGATTTTCTAATTTAATTTCTAAGGGCATTATCGACTTGCTCCTTTCACAGCTTTGGCTTTTAAAACGTTACGGTACAGCGCCTGATAGATAGATTCTATAGCTGGCGTTATAACATCTATTTCAGGACATTTTGGCCAAAAGTAGTGAATATAAGGATCTGCACCAAACCCAGGAACACTGCCAGCTGGCGTTGATGAACCTTGCCAAAATGCCTGCAAATGTTCTTGAGTCATTGCAACTCGTTTGCCTCTTGATTCTTTAAAAACCTGTGCCGCTAAATCGCCATTAAGCATTAAAGCTTGCATGCTACCTTGCCTGTAAGCTTTCAGTAGCAACATTAATTGAGTTGTAGCCTCCTCTGCTCCTTGCAAATTGATGCTATATTGCTCAACTTTTTGCGCCTTAGCATTAAAGTAAAAACCTCGTGTTGTTTCTGCTTGGCTCAATAAAGTATATATTTTAGGCATTTTATCTGTTGTCGTACTATTTTGCTGCTGCCATATCAGCAGAATTAAGTGGTGTACATAAAGAGTAAATAAATCCTTTGGCTTAGCACTTGAGCTTCGGTAAAAAACAAGTTCCATACCACTATGAGTCACTTTAATGGGTAATTGTGCTACAATAGTTATACGGCTGTCATTAGTGGTATTAGTAAGTTCTATTTTACAATCAACCAACTCAGGTGTTTCACAGCCTTGTGCTATTATTTCTTTTGAAAGTTGCTCACTTGCGTTAATTGCTTCATCAAAATGTAATTGTGTGCTTGGTAAATCTGGGAATTTTCCAGAAAGAGATGCTATATCAATAACTTGTTCAGTTAAATTGTCATTTTCAGCTGATAAACTAGCCGCAAGAAGGTTTTGTTTGAGTAAGTAATTCTGCAAGTGATCTGCAGCGAAAGGCTCAACATCTTCTAGTACAACTTCATTTATGCCTAGATATAAATTAAGTACTTGCTGAGCAAAAAATTTACTTGGGTGTTGAAAAAATCGAATAAGATCGTCGGCATGTAACTCATCTACCGTATCAAACACATCACACTCATCAAGAACCAACGGCGAGATCATCTCATTGGTATAGTTGCTTTGACCTAATACTAACCAATTAGGATCAAAACTTGGTCGAACATTTATAGCACCTTTTTTAGTTAAGTAATTATCTTCACTATATGGCTGCATTGCCATTTGATTTACACAAGGAGTATTCCCTTCAAATTGCCAGCCATAACCCTGTGCCAAATAACCCATTAACTCTTTTAATACCAATGAAGGCTGTTTTTCATTGTTGTTTGTAATATTACGCCCTTGATAACTTAAATATAAAGATTTTCGCGCAGAAATAAGTGCTTCCAAAAATAGATAACGATCGTCACCTCGACGAGACCTGTCACCTAAAAGAGGTTTGCTTTGGGCTATTAAGTCAAAACCTAATGCTGGACGTTGTCGTGGAAACTCACCATCATTTAACCCTAATACAGCAATAACTTTAAACGGAATACTTCTCATGGGTAACATAGAACAGAAAGTAACTTGTCCCACCATAAATTGACGACTCGCATCACCTTGACTGAAATGGTTATTGAGAAAATCAACAATAATTGCCAATTCAATTTCATCATTAAATTGAGCGTGCTCGCAATATTCAACTAAAGAGGCTATCGCTTGTTCAATAATAGCAATGCTGTTATCGATTTGATTATTTGTTTGTTGAGCATTTTGCTCATTAGTATTGGTAGAAAAAAGCAGCTCGAGCTGTGTTAATAAAAAGCTTTGCCATGCTTTTGCAGTTCGCGTGGTGTTAAGTTGATCAGCAAATAGTTGAAGCTGCTCTATAAGCAACATTAGTTGGCCAAGTAAAATAGCATCATCACCCTCTACAGTACCGATTAACAGCTGGTTTTGATAAACACTATCGACATCGGAATAAGCGAAACCTTGTAATAAGCGAGACAAGCCTTGCTGCCAAGTAAAACGGTTGTTAGCTTTTGCTCCTAATAAAGCTTCTTTGTGTGCTTGATCTAAACCCCAATGGATTGTGGCCTGCTCTAACCATAAAGAAATTTTTTCACTCTCTTCGACGTTTATTGCAAATTTATTTGCCATTGCCGGTAAACGAATATAACTCAGTAGTTGTGATACTTGAAAACGTGAATCAGGTAGAGTTAGTAATTCACTAAAAGCAGCAATTAAAGGGTCGCTATCTTTGGCACTGCGATCTGCTATTGAACAAGGTAAAGGCGGTACTTCATCGGTTATATCTTGCCAACCACGTGTAAATACGGCATTCACATAAGGTGCGTATTGTTCTATTTGTGGACACATCACCAAAACATCTTTAGGTGTTAATTTATTGTTGTCAGTGGCTGTATCATTAAATTGATGAAGTAAGTAATCATGTAATGCTTGAACTTCCCTTAACGCACTATGACAACT
>CAXIBS010000247.1:0-2551 GCA_964022585.1 uncultured Colwellia sp. | reverse complement strand
TTTGCTTTTGCTGAGCGTGAATTACTTGAAGGCAATGCTAAAATAATCAAATTAATAGCTCGTGATGAAGCCTTGCACCTTACCGGAACTCAACATATTTTAAACAATTGGATGAGTGGTAAAGACGACCCAGAAATGAAAGAGATCAGCGAAGACATGCGCGATGCTGGCTTACAGATTTTCCTTGATGTTGTTGAGCAAGAAAAAGAATGGGCACAGTATTTATTTAAAGATGGCTCTATGATTGGTTTAAATGCTGAAATTTTAAATCAATATATAGAGTATATTTCAAATCAACGTTTAACGGCTATTGGCTTTGACGCTCCTTTCAACATTAAAAGTAACCCGTTACCATGGATGAATGCTTACCTAGTGAGTGATAATGTTCAAGTTGCTCCACAAGAGACTGAAATATCAAGCTATTTAGTTGGTCAAGTTGACTCAACTATCGAAGCTGATGATTTTGATGATTTCGATTTATAATTTTTATGCCTTTTAGTATTACTGTCGAGGATCGTGAAATACCTTTCCTCGATGAAGATAAAACAATACTTAATACCTTAGAAAGAGAGAAGATAGAGTCCAATTTTCATTGTCGGGATGGGTTTTGTGGCGCTTGTCGATGCTTTTTGAAAGAAGGTACTGTTGAATATGAACAGTACCCTTTAGCATATATTGGTGAAAATGAAATTCTCACCTGTTGTGCATATCCCACTTCCGATGTAGTAATAGAAATAGAGTAAAGCTTACATGCTTGTGTAACTTAACTTATATCTCTACAAGAAGCGTGCATGAAAACGTAAGTGTGCTTCAATAAAACTAGCAATAAAATAGTAGCTATGGTCGTAGCCCTCATGAAGGTTTAACTCTAGCGGATAATCATTAACTTTAGCAGCGTCAATTAATGCCTGTGGCTTTAATTGTTCTTTTAAAAAGTTATCTCCACTACCTTGATCAACTTTAGCCGGCACAAATTGAGTTGCTTGCTTCATTAATTCACTGGCATCGTGCTTAATCCAATTCGCTTTATCCTTACCTAGATAAGCTGTAAATGCTTTTTTACCCCAAGGGCAATCCATTGGATTACTAATAGGACTAAATGCCGACATAGCGCTATAACGCTCAGGGTTAAGCATTGCAATAGTTAACGCACCGTGTCCCCCCATTGAATGTCCTGCGATAGATCGTTTGTCAGAAACCGGGAACACATCTTCAATTAACTTAGGCAGTTCTTTAACAATGTAATCATACATTTGATAATGTCGATTCCAAGGTGCTTGTGTTGCATTTACATAAAAGCCAGCACCTTGCCCTAAGTCATATCCCTCATCATCAGCTATGTCTGCACCACGAGGGCTAGTATCAGGTGCTACAATAGCAATCCCTAATTCTGCAGCAACACGTAAAGCACCCGCTTTTTGCATAAAGTTTTCATCTGTACATGTAAGTCCAGAAAGCCAATACAAAACAGGTACTTTATTTTGATTACTTGCTTGTGGTGGTAAATAAATAGCAAAACGCATATTGCAGTTTACCGTATTAGCAAAATGACTATATTGTTTATGCCAACCACCAAAGGCCTTATTCATACTCAAATTTTCGATTGTCATAGGAGTTCCTATTATGTTGCTCCACTGTTTGCATTGTGAAGCAACAAAATGATGAGTTATTTGTCAAAATGAATGACACTGCGGATACTTTTACCTGAGTGCATTAAATCAAATGACTCGTTAATATCATCTAGTCCCATTGTATGGGTAATAAAATCACTTAACTTGAATTCACCTTGTAAATAACGCTCTACATAATCAGGTAATTCAGAGCGACCTTTAACACCGCCAAATGCAGAACCACGCCATACACGGCCTGTTACTAACTGAAATGGACGGGTAGATATTTCTTGTCCTGCACCTGCAACCCCAATAATAACCGACTCACCCCAACCTTTATGACAACATTCTAATGCTGAACGCATCAGGTTAACATTACCAATACATTCGAATGAATAATCTACGCCACCGTCAGTCATTTCAACAATAACGTCTTGAATTGGTTGTTCAAAATCTTTAGGGTTAACAAAGTCAGTTGCACCAAGTTTTTTTGCTAACTCAAATTTGCTTTCATTGATATCAATCGCAATAATACGACCTGCTTTTGCCATGGTCGCACCAATAACTGCTGACAAGCCAATACCGCCCAAACCAAAAATAGCAACAGTATCGCCTTCTTCAACTTTTGCAGTATTCATCACTGCACCAATGCCTGTAGTAACGCCACAGCCCAACAAACAAACCTCTTCTAAAGGCGCTTCCTTATTCACTTTTGCCAAAGATATTTCAGGCAAAACCGTATATTCTGAAAAGGTTGAGCACCCCATGTAATGGAAAATAGGTTGGCCGTCTTTATAAAAACGTGTCGTGCCATCAGGCATTAACCCTTTACCTTGCGTTTCACGAATTTTCTGACAAAGGTTGGTTTTTCCTGATAAACAAAATTTACATTCACCACATTCTGGTGTGTATAGAGGAATAACATGATCACCTACTTGTAC
>CAXIBS010000246.1:0-2560 GCA_964022585.1 uncultured Colwellia sp. | reverse complement strand
GTTGATACATCACCAGCGGCGAATATGCCAGGCTCAGTTGTTTGGCACTTTTCATCAATAATAACTTCGCCGTGCTTAGTGCGTTCAACAACACCATTTAAAAAGTCGCTATTTGGTAATAAACCTATTTGAACAAAGATACCTGATAAGTTTTGTTGTTTGACTTCGCCTGTTTCTCTGTCTTCATAGGCTAGTGCAACCACTTTACCGTTTTCTGCAATCACCTCTTTTGTAGCAACATTTTTGATAATTGTAATTTTGTCATGGGCTTCAGCTTTTTCTACCAAAACTCTATCTGCTTTTAAGTCAGGTAAAAACTCGAAAACAGTGACATGATTAACCATACCAGCCAAATCTAATGCGGCTTCTATTCCTGAATTACCTCCTCCAACAACAGCAACATCCTTTCCTTTGAAAAATGGACCATCACAGTGTGGGCAGTAGGCAACACCAGAGCCGATATTTTCTTTCTCGCCAGGGATACCAAGTTCACGCCATTTTGCTCCAGTAGCAATAATAACTGTTTTAGACTCTATAACTTCACCACTAGAAAGGTGTAATTTTTTAGGTAAATTGCTTTCAGGGTAATCTTTGTCTATTTTATCAACCCGTAGAAATTCTTTTATCGTAATATCATAATCACTTAAGTGAGCTTGCATGTTGCTAGTTAGCTCAGTACCCGTAGTTTTAGGTACAGAAATGAGGTTTTCAATGCCTACAGTATCTTTGACCTGACCACCAATTCTGTCTGCAATCATGGTGACATTTAATCCTTTACGGGCTGCATAAATTGCTGCAGCAACACCAGCGGGACCTGCGCCAATAACGGTTACATCTTGAAGTGGTAATTGTTCTACATCGTCACTGCCAATAATATAAGGAAAACGTTCAATAAGCTTGTCAACTAACTGTGCGGTATCAATTTTTCCGTTGGCAAACAACTGACCATTTAAGTAAACGCTAGGTACACCTTGAATATTTCGCTTGTCGATAAGATCTGGGTATAAACCACCGTCAATCATTTCTGTTTCAATATTGTCATTCAATAAGGCAAACTGATTTAATGACTGCACAACGTCAGGACAGTTATGGCAACTTAGTGAAATAAAAACTTCAAAGTGTAGTTTTTCTTTAATTTTTTGCACCATGCTTGTTAGAGCATTATCAAGCTTTAGCGCAGTACCTGATGATTGTAATATGGCCAAGATTAGTGAATTGAATTCATGGCCACTTGGAATACCGGAAAAATGGATGCCGTTATTTTTGCCTTCTACTTCTAAATAAAAAGTAATAGGGCTACGTAAAGTATCGTCACGCTCAATTAGTGTTAGATTTTCAGATACAGAGCATAACTGTGTTAAAAACTCTTTTAATTCGGAGCGTTTTTCATGTTCACCAGTTTGTAAAACTAGCGAAACCTTATTTTTCATATTTTGGGTATAAGTTTTTACGGCGTTTAAAATATCTTTGTTTAACATAAGGAAGCCTTACTAATTAAATAACTTAGCTTAAAAAGCGTAAGTAATTTTACTGATGAAATGAGGCGAAAAGAGACAATTAAAAACTGTAACTTTTCGCTAATCTACTAATTTTTAGATTTTACCTACTAAATCTAAACTAGGTGTTAATGTTGCTTCGCCTTGCTCCCAAGCAGCAGGGCAAACTTCGCCGTCGTTTTCACGAACATATTGGGCTGCCTTAACATTACGAACCATATCTTTAGCACTTCGACCGATACCACCTGCATGAATGTGAGCAACTTGAATTACGCCATCAGGATCTGCCAAGAAGGTACCACGATGAGCCATGTGATCTTCTTCTATCATTACACCAAAACCGCGAGTGATAGTGCCTGTTTGATCGCCAATCATTGGGAATTTGATTTTGCCAATAGCATCTGAAGAATCGTGCCATGCTTTGTGAGAAAAGTGTGTATCTGTTGATACGGCATAAACTTCAACGCCTAACTCTTGTAATTCAGCGTATTGATTTGCCATATCTTCTAGTTCAGTAGGGCAAACAAAAGTAAAGTCTGCTGGGTAGAATAAAAATATTGACCATTTATTTTTTACACTCTCAGAAGTTACTTCAATAAATTCTCCGTTATGGAATGCTTGTGCTTTAAATTCTGGGATAGTTTTGCCTATTTGAGCCATGGGTATTTCCTCATTGTTTACATTAAAGTTAATATTAATATTGAAAGCTTGTTTTCGTATTGCTTGAAAAGTGTGTTTGCTTTCGATGTGTGTATAGTAGATTTACTTGGCGAATAAATAAAATTGATTAAATTGAAGTTAATATTCTAAAAAATAGAACAACTAAGGTTGCTTGATAATGCCAATCACAGATAGTAACTATTGGATGACTAATTCTGAATTTTTGCTTAAGATGAGATCTATGTTCAATAAAACTTATTATCAGAATTATGATCTCAATAAAACAATTGCACTACGCATTAGCTATAGAAAAAACTTTACACTTTAAAAAGGCTGCAGAAGCATGCAATGTGTCTCAATCGGCTTTAAGTACCGCAATAAATGAGCTTGAGAAGCAGTTAGGG
>CAXIBS010000245.1:0-2589 GCA_964022585.1 uncultured Colwellia sp. | reverse complement strand
ACCTGGCTACGAACCAGGCGGTCGCAGGTTCGACTCCTGCCGCGTCCGCCACATTCTTACTTTATTAAAGTAAAGAACAAAAACCTAGCTTAGCTAGGTTTTTTACATTAAAGATTCGATAAAATGAATTATTAATGTAGCACTTTTCTTCAAGTGGTAAAATAATGAAGATAAGCTAATATTAAAGCTGACAAAATAAATATACCGCGGACGCGTAGCTCAGCTGGATAGAGTACCTGGCTACGAACCAGGCGGTCGCAGGTTCGACTCCTGCCGCGTCCGCCACTTTTCTCAACTTTTAAATAAGTGAGAGTAAAAAAACCTAGCTTTAGCTAGGTTTTTTTATGTCAAAAATAAAGTGATGGCTTTTAGAACTCACCTCTTATAAATATACATCCCCACAAATAGGGTCAATGACTCTCTTACCTAAATACTAGTATTACCTTTGCGGCTAAATAATAACCTCAATATGGCTTAAGTAAGATAAGAGTTTGGTTGATTTCATCAGTTAAACAAAACTTTGATACTCAATAAACAATACGAATGAAATATATACTATTTTAGTTGCGTTAAATGATGAGAGAAAATTAAAAAATGAATATTATTCAAAAAAAGTGAATAAGTTAACTACTTTTGTATACTGTATAATATCAACTGTATCTTTGCTATATGGCCTGCATACTCTAAATGAATATTGTATACAGTATCTCTTTTATGCAGTTTTAAGTGAATAATTAGTAAAAAACACAAAATGTTTTTTGTTTTAGGGCTTGACGTAAAATTATTTTTCTGAAACAGCAAAATAATGTTTGTTTTTAATAATTGGAGTGATTATTCTAATTTCAGAAATTTACGAATGAGAACAAAAAATGAACAATATGGAACAGCAGTTCTTAGAAGCTGGTACTCTTATGATAACTGGAATGGTAGTTGTATTTGCCTTTTTAAGTTTATTGATATTATTTATTACTACAGTGTTAGCAAAATTAGCGGATAAATTCCCTGATCCAGTTGCACCAACTATTAATCGTTCGAATAAAAAAAAGAATAAAGTAGCAAGCGGTGAAATATCTCCAGCAATTGTTGCGGCAATAAGCGGATCGATTAAACGTTATCGCGAACAGCACTCTCAACCAAATTCAAAATTATAAGGGCATTATCATGAGCAAACCATTAGGTATTACTGAAGTTGTTTTAAGAGATGGACATCAATCCATTTTAGCAACCAGACTTCGCTTAGAAGACATGCTGCCAATAGCATCAACACTTGATGAAGTAGGCTATTGGTCTATTGAATCGTGGGGTGGGGCAACGTTTGATTCGTGTATTCGTTATTTAGGTGAAGATCCTTGGGAACGTATCCGTGCGTTAAAAAAGGCAATGCCAAAAACGAAACAACAAATGCTATTTCGTGGCCAAAACATTCTAGGTTACCGTCACTATGCTGATGATGTAGTAGAAAAGTTTGTAGAAAGAGCACACATTAATGGTGTTGACGTATTCCGTATTTTTGATGCAATGAATGATGTTCGTAATTTACAAACATCAATTAAAGCGGCTGTTAAAGTAGGCGCACATGCACAAGGTACTTTAAGTTACACTGAAAGCCCTGTTCATACCCTTGAAGGGTGGTTGACTATGGCTAAGCAACTTGAAGATATGGGCGCACACTCTTTATGTATTAAAGATATGTCTGGCTTATTAAAGCCTTATGATGCTGCTGAACTAGTTAGTCGTTTAAAAGAAAGTGTTTCTCTTCCAATTGCACTTCATTGTCATGCAACGACAGGTTTAAGTATTGCTACGCAAATGAAAGCCATTGATAGTGATATTGATGTTATTGATACCTCTATTTCTTCAATGAGTATGACATACGGTCATTCACCAACAGAAACTATTGCTTCTATTGTTGAAGGCAGCCAACGTGATACAGGTTTGAATGTTGAAAAAATGGCAGAAGTTGCTGCATATTTCCGTGATGTTAGACAGAAATACGCTGAGTTTGAAGGCAGCTTAAAAGGCGTTGATGCACGAATTTTAACTGCGCAAGTTCCTGGTGGCATGTTAACTAACATGGAAAACCAGCTTAAAGAGCAAGGTGCTAGCGATAAGTTTGATGAAGTTCTCACTGAAATTCCAAAAGTACGTAAAGATTTAGGTTACATTCCATTAGTTACTCCGACATCACAAATTGTTGGTACGCAAGCTGTATTAAATATACTAACGGGCGAACGTTACAAATCTATTACAAAAGAAACGACTGGCGTATTAAAAGGTGAATATGGTTCAACTGCTGCGCCAGTTGATGCTGAATTACAAGCGCGAGTTTTAGATGGTAATGATGTTATTACTTGTCGCCCAGCTGATTTACTTGACCCTGAAGTTGATAAGTTATCTGCAGAGCTACAAGAATTAGCGAATGAAAAAAATATTGATTTAGCAAGTGACGTTATTGACGATGTACTAACTTATGCTTTATTCCCACAAATTGGTTTGAAGTTTTTAGAAAACCGTAATAATCCTGCTGCTTTTGAACCAATTCCTACTAAAGCTAGTGCTACAGCGGTTAAGTCATCAGAGCCGAGCTCG
>CAXIBS010000244.1:0-2593 GCA_964022585.1 uncultured Colwellia sp. | reverse complement strand
ATGGGTTCTGTTATGGCAGAACAAGTAGATAGTATTGAAAACCCTCGGGTTGCCTTACTAAATATGGGTGAGGAGGCAATGAAGGGCAGCGATCACATTAAACAAGCAGCACTTGAATTATCAGCCAATGATGAAATCAACTATATAGGCTTTATCGAAGGTTCTGATATTTTTTCCAATAAAGCCGATGTTATTGTTTGTGATGGTTTTGTAGGTAATGTCGCACTTAAAACCTGTGAAGGGGTGGCACGTTTAGTTTATAAAAAATCAGAAATATTTTGCAGTCAAAATATCTTCGCAAAATTAATGGCTACAATTTTCAAGCCCAGTTTGAAAAAGCTATTTAAATCAGTGAACCCCGACCAGTATAATGGCGCTAGTTTGATAGGATTGCGCGGTATAGTAGTTAAGAGTCATGGTAATGCAAATGCTCGGGCATTCTATTCAGCTATCATGGAAGCCGTTAAGGAAGTTGAACGTCAGGTGCCAACAAAGATTAAAAGTTCACTCGAACAAGGGTTATCACTCCCATAAAATTCACTTTAAAAATAAGTAAAATAGAGTAAATAATATGCAAAATACATCTTCACAAGGTACATTAGCCTTTATATTTCCCGGTCAAGGTTCCCAAACTGTTGCTATGCTAAGCGACTTTGCTGAAAATGCTATTGTTCAACAAGCATTTAAAGAAGCATCAGATGCGTTAGGTTATGATTTATGGCAGCTTGTTAGTCAAGGACCAGCAGAGAAGCTTAATCAAACTAACTTTACACAGCCAGCTTTGTTAACTGCTAGTGTTGCCTTATGGCGAGTATGGCAAGCAGAATCAGACCAGATGCCAAGTGTGTTTGCAGGTCATAGTTTAGGTGAATATTCTGCATTAGTATGTGCAGATGTACTTACCTTAGCCCAAGGGGTTAAATTAGTAGAAAAACGTGGTGAATACATGCAAACATGTGTTCCTGCTGGTGTAGGAGCTATGGCTGCTGTTATTGGCTTAGATGACCAAGCAATCATTGATGCCTGTGCTGATGCTCAGATGGATGAGGTTGTTTCAGCGGTTAATTTTAATTCACCAGGCCAAGTGGTTATCGCAGGTCATAAAGCTGCGGTTGAGCGTGCTGGAGAACTTTGTAAAGAAGCCGGTGCTAAGCGTGTATTACCTCTACCTGTTAGTGTGCCTTCTCATTGTGCTTTAATGGCAGATGCAGCACAAAAATTAGCGAAAGATTTGGAAAAAATCACATTTAACAAGCCGAGTGTTAATGTGATCAATAATGTAGATGTAAACATAGAGACTGATGGTGAAATGATTAAAGCTGCATTAATAAAGCAGTTATACAGCCCTGTTCGTTGGAGTGAAACGATTACTGCATTAGGCGAGCAAGGAATCACTCAAATGGTTGAAGTTGGTCCAGGCAAAGTATTACAAGGGCTTGTAAAACGTATTAATAAATCAATTAAATGTATTTCGTTTAATTCAGATGACACATTAAATAAAGCAAAAGAGCTTACGCAAACGGTAAGCGAATAGTAAACTAATTTAATAATTAAGAATAAATAGGAAGTAAAATGTTTTCATTAACAGGAAAAGTTGCCTTAGTAACAGGTGCAAGCCGCGGTATCGGAAAAGCAATTGCAACACAGTTACAAGCATTAGGTGCTACGGTAATTGGTACTGCAACGTCTGAGCACGGCGCAGCTAAAATTTCAGAATATTTAGGTGAGGGTGATGTAAAAGGAATGGGCTTAGTTTTAAATGTAACTAGTGCAGACTCTATTGCAGCAATGTTTACAGAAATTAAAGATGCACATGGTGCTATTGATATTTTAGTAAATAATGCCGGTATCACACGTGATAACCTATTTATGCGTATGAAAGATGATGAGTGGCAAGATATTCTTGATACTAACTTAAGCTCTGTGTTTAAAGTAAGTAAAGCTGCTATTAGACCAATGATGAAAAAGCGTAATGGTCGTATTATTAACATTGGCTCAGTGGTAGGTACAATGGGTAATGCTGGTCAAGTAAACTATGCTACAGCTAAAGCTGGCTTATTAGGCTTTACAAAATCATTAGCACGTGAAGTTGCTTCTCGTGGTATTACCGTAAACACAATTGCACCTGGTTTTATCGATACAGATATGACACAAACATTAACAGATGAGCAAAAAGAAGGCATTTTTTCACAAGTACCAGCTAATCGTTTAGGAAAGCCTGAAGAAATTGCTTCTACTGTTGCCTTTTTAGCCTCTGATGCTGCTGCATATATTACAGGTGAAACAATCCACGTAAATGGCGGCATGTATATGGTATAAGGCCTAATTTGATAGGTTTTATATTAATTTTTATATAAATTTTACCGTGTTAACAGGTTAGACCATGCAAAAAAGTAAACTCTAGGCTTGCATGGAAAGCTGTTGAAGAATACACTACACACAATTTGAAAAAATGCACTTTTAGTCAGTAAAGGAAAAATAATGAGTACTATCGAAGAACGCGTAAAAAAAATCACTATTGAACAGTTAGGTGTTAGTGAAGCAGAAGTTAAAATTAATTCATCATTTGTTGATGACTTAGGTGCTGATTCAT
>CAXIBS010000243.1:0-2619 GCA_964022585.1 uncultured Colwellia sp. | reverse complement strand
TCGCAAGATGTGAGAGTTCAAGTCTCTTGACCCGTACCATTTAAATTTCGTTCAATAAAACACTACAAAATCACAACTAGTTAATATTTATCAACTATCATCGTGCTAGCCCAAACATTAATACCCTCAATTAAAAACTATTTATTTTCACCTTTAGCTGAAGCTCTATGCTCTTTAATAGGTCAATGTAACTAATTTCCCCCCCTACATAGGCCTAACAGCAAAAATAGCTGCCCTATGACAGCTATTAACGTCTTTGTATGTCAACTAAGGCAAAGTTATTAAAATGGAATTAACTTTAAAAAATACAGTGCTTAGCAAAATCTTTAGCTTCTGTAACTGTCCAGTCGCCTTTAGGCTTTTCTTTCAAGTCAGCGCACCACTCTTCACTGCCTATTTTAGGCGCACAAGCAGTAAGCACAAAAGCTGCTAATAGTAAGGTAATTATTTTTTTCATTATAGATTCCTAGTTTAATTAATAAATGATTTAGATATTATCTCTAATAAACTCTCAAGCGTGTATGAGAAACAATAACGTGTATGAGAATTAGGTAAGCTTGATACGTAACTTTACCTATTTTCTAAACTTGTTCTTCTTTCGCTTTTTTCTTCGCTTTTATTTTACGAATAACAAAAAATGCCACTATCGCAAGCAATATGATTACCGTATTGCCAACTGCGATCATAATGATAGCTTGTTGCTTTTTTTCTTCTTCAATTTGTTTATCTATTTTTTCTTGTTCCAGTGCTGCTTCTATATCTGCTAGTCGCTGTTGTTCTTTATCAACAACAATTGTCTGCTCAACACCGTTTTTATCAATAGTTGTTATCATTAATTCATTTTCATCAGGTTTAACGTTAAAGCTATATTCAGGAACAGCTAAACGAAACTCTCTACCTGATAAGGTTTTACCAAACGCATTAATATTGATCCGGTAAATACCTGGCTCGGTATTTTCTATTTCTTTAACACGGGTATTTCCTTGTTGATCGTCCATAATTGAGAACGGTTCAGTTTGCTTATTTGGAAAAGTAATCTTACCTTGAAAAACCAACGTATTAACATCTACGTATGTTGGGTTAATTGATAGGGTCATGTTGTGTGGGGTACTTTTACTATCAGAGATATCTACAACGATATCTATTGGTGACTTATGTAAAATGATGGGCTTTTGTCGTAGCTCACGACTAGCCATAGGGAGCTTAATTAAGAAAACAGGTTGCCATTCACCTGCAGCAAAATCTAACCGAAATTCCCCCGTGAATAGTCCATCTGCAGCATATTCATCTAAGTCATAACCATCATCTCTAAATGAGGTTAATTTCAATGCATCTGCACCAAAGTTTTCATAAAGTGCATTGTTGGTACTATAAAAGTGAACATCCAGTCTTACTACATCACGAAAGTGAGGGGTGTTAATAGGTGCATCACCATTAAAAAGCTTACCTACAACTTTTAATGTTTCACCAGACAATACAATTTCAGGTAAAGGTGGAACTTCTATTCGAACATCAGACACAACCATAATTTGACTTTCAGGTAAGATATTACCAATAGCTTGCCATGGTCCTGGCATAGGTTTTTTAATTTTAATTAAGTCAAATGTACTATCATCATGCCACTGTACTTTCTGTACATCAAAACTGCTAACTCTCAGTTTACTTCCATCTGGACGTACTAAAATTATTGGTAAACTTCCGCGCTTGCGATAAAACAATAACGTTATTTCATCTAGCTCGGCGTCTATTCTAAAGCGATTATCAAAATAAGGTATTTGGTTTATTTTATTATCACCTTGATAATACTTTAAGCTACTTTGCTTAATTGATTCTGCTTGCTCTGAGAGTGCTTGTTGCTCTGGGGAAATATCTTGGGCTGCAAAACTACCAGTATTAAACAGCGAAATTAATAGAATCAAACAAGTTATGAATAGACTTTTTATTTCCAAAGTGGTTCTCCCCCTTTTTTCTTTATAACTAATAGTCTTTCTTTATGTGCTTCTACTTCATCGGCAGATGCCGCAATAATCTTTAGCTTTGCTCGATCATTATTTAAGCGTCTAATTGCATTTGTATCACCCGAATTATTCTCACCAACAGATAAATTAAACGTAGACTGCTTACGTGTCATTTCAATATAAACAAATGCAAGCAGTTGTGCATCAATCAATGCACCATGATAAGTACGATCAACAAGTTTATCGACTTTATAAAAACGCGCTAAGTAATCTAAGGTTTTTGGCGAACCAAATTCGTCCTTTGAAGTTTTTAAAGTATCTGTAATAGTACAAATATCTTCTGTCATCGGAATTTTATTATGAATACGGTTTGCGAAGTTTAATAAAGAAAACTCGTGATTCATAAAGCCAACATCAAATTTAGCATTATGAATAACTAATTCAGCGCCTTTGATAAAGTCAATAAAGTCATCAACAACTTCAGGGAATGTGGGTTTATCATCGAGAAAATCATTGGTTAAACCATGAATATTTATTACTTCTTGTTCCATTTGAAGTACATGCCCTTGAGGATCCAACGGCTTAATATAAACATGGTAGCTGCGACCTGTTAATTGACGGTTAATCATTTCAACACAGCCTATTTCAACAATTCTATGCC
>CAXIBS010000242.1:0-2624 GCA_964022585.1 uncultured Colwellia sp. | reverse complement strand
CAAAATCCTTCAGATACTAAAATTAACTAATGAGAAATCTCATGTTTCATCTATCCTGAAAAAACTTGGCGCATCAAACCGCGTGAAAGTGGTTGTAGGCTGTAGTGATATTGACTTCAATCAATACCTGAAGCGTTAAAAATCATACAGTAGCACCTAAAATAATTCCTTTATAAATATGACAATAACTATCAAAAAGACAGTTATTGTCACTTACCTGTACCAAACGATTTAATTTGAAAAAGCCCCTGTTCTAGAGTTTTTTTCTTGATTACATTTTTTAGGTGTTGCTAATTAAACCTTCAATAGTTTTCTTCAAGAAGCAAGCAATGTAATTCCACCTTGAGAAATAACTGCCAAGCCTTCAACTAACTTATCAGCTCTCTTTAATTAACCATTAACTTCCTTTCTCTGATTCTGTATAATCGCGCGCATTGACATATGCCCTAATGGGGCGAGCTAAGGAATTACTTATACTTACTGCAAATAACATTACTCAACAATTTGGTTCTAAGCCATTATTTGAAAACATTTCTCAAAAATTTGGTGGCGGAAACCGTTACGGTTTAATTGGTGCTAATGGTTGTGGTAAATCAACCTTTATGAAAATTTTAGGTGGCGATTTAGACCAAACCTCAGGCAATGTAAGTTTAGATACTGGTGAGCGCTTAGGTAAGCTACGTCAAGATCAATTTGCTTTTGAAGCATATAGCGTTATTGATACTGTAATTATGGGTCATACTGAACTATGGGCTGTAAAAGAAGAGCGTGACCGCATTTATGCTTTACCTGAAATGAGTGAAGCTGATGGTATGAAAGTTGGCGATTTAGAGTCTGAATATGCTGAAATGGATGGTTACTCAGCAGAGAGTCGTGCTGGTGAGTTATTAATGGGCGTTGGTATTCCTGTTGAGCAGCACTATGGTTTAATGAGTGAGATTGCTCCGGGTTTCAAACTGCGAATTCTTCTTGCTCAAGCTTTATTTTCAGATCCTGATATTCTGTTATTAGATGAACCTACCAACAACTTGGATATTCACACTATTCAATGGTTAGAAGACACCTTAAATGAGCGTGATTCAACCATGATTATCATTTCCCATGATAGACATTTCCTAAACAGTGTTTGTACGCACATGGCAGATTTAGATTATGGTGAACTACGTGTTTACCCAGGTAATTACGACGAGTATATGTTAGCGGCAACGCAAGCACGAGCACGCTTACTCGCAGATAATGCAAAGAAAAAAGCCCAAATAGGTGAACTACAAGCCTTTGTTGCACGTTTCTCTGCTAATGCCTCAAAAGCAAAACAAGCGACTTCTCGTGCTAAGCGAATTGATAAAATTCAGCTAGACGAAGTAAAAGCCTCTAGCCGTAGCAATCCGTTTATTCGCTTTGAGCAAGAAAAGAAGCTATTTCGTAATGCACTTGTAATCGAAAACCTAAATAAAAGTTTTGAAGATGCTCACATACTAAAAGACGTTTCAGCATTGATTGAAGTCGGTGAACGTATCGCTATCATTGGTGAAAACGGTATTGGTAAAACAACCTTTTTACGTTCACTTATGAACGATGTTGGTTACGAAGCGAGTTCTGGCGATATCACTTGGTCTGAAAATGTAAGCATTGGCTATTATGCGCAAGATCATGAATACGAATTTGAAACAGATATGACATTATTTGAATGGATGAGTCAGTGGCGTCAACCAACAGATGACGAACAAGCTGTTCGTGGTTATTTAGGTCGTTTACTTTTCTCTGCTGACGATATCAAAAAGTCTATTCATGTACTTTCTGGTGGAGAAAAAGGACGTATGTTATTTGGTAAGCTAATGATGCAAAAACCAAATATATTAGTGCTTGATGAACCAACCAACCACATGGATATGGAATCAATTGAATCATTAAATATGGCACTTGAAAGCTACGAAGGTACTTTGTTATTTGTAAGCCATGACCGTGAGTTTGTTTCTACTATTGCAACTCGTATTATTGAATTAACCCAAGCAGGTTATAATGATTTTGCTGGAACTTATGATGAGTACTTAGCTAGTCAGGCCTAATAAGTAAACCCTTCCTTGCAAAGCTCTAGATGAATAAAGTTAGTGTTATTTGTCTAGAGTAAACTTGTTTAATGCACTTCTATTGATGCTATAAGCATTGCCCTAACCCTAAGGATTTATATGTTAAGTTACCGTCACGCTTTTCATGCTGGCAATTTTGCCGATGTACTAAAGCATAGTGTGTTATCACTTGTTCTAGATTATATGACTCGTAAAGAGAAGGGATTTTGCTACATTGATAGTCATTCAGGTGCAGGAATGTATCAGTTAGCTGATGAATATGCTCAAAAAACTGGTGAGTATAAAGACGGGATTGCAAAGATTATTAATGATGATAATGCACCTGAATCATTAGACTGTTATTTATCACTAATTAATAGTTTAAACCTAAATAGTGAACTTGATATCTATCCAGGATCTCCTGGAATAGCTAAAGCATTTGTGCGTCGTCAAGACAGTAGTCATTTATTTGAATTACACCCAACGGACATTCAGCACTTAGAAGACTTCTGCCAACGTTGGCGTAAAGTGTTTATTAAGCAATCTGATGGTTACCAA
>CAXIBS010000241.1:0-2625 GCA_964022585.1 uncultured Colwellia sp. | reverse complement strand
TTTTAATTTTACTAAATGGTTGGGGAGCCTACGTATTGGGGTTACTTAATAATTATGAATTAGGACAGTCTTCCATGTCAGTATTGTGGGGTACGATTCCTTATAACTTTTATGCAATTATTGCCATTTTAATGGTGGCCTACACCGTTATTACTGATAAAACTTATGGGCCAATGAAACGCTCGGAATTAATGCTAAACCAACAAGACTTCACAGATAAGGACTACTTAAAAGAAGAAGCGATTAAACCAACTAAAGCACGCTTTATGTTAGTACCACTTTTAAGCATGATTTGTTCAATGTTCTTTTTTATGTTCTGGACAGGCAACGGTGATATTACCCAAGGTAGTGGTAGTAAGTCTGTTCTTTATGCTACTTGTTTAGCTTTAGTTATTGCTTACTTGCTATTGCTAACATCCAAGCGATATTCTCATCAAGAATTAGTTAAAGTAGGGTTTGAAGGATTATCTGAGTTATTACCTTTAGTGACTATTGTGTTATTTTCTCTTGCGTTAGGTGCCAGCCTAAAAGAGCTAGGTACAGGGCTATATATTGCGAGTTTTGTGGGTGATAATTTACCACTTATTTTGATAGTCCCCATGTTATTTGTTGTAGGTGGCATAATCTCTTTTAGTACAGGTACTTCTTGGGGAACTTTCGCTATATTAATTCCTATCGGTGTTCCGCTGATTCAAGCGTTAGGACTACCTCCGTCATTAGTCATCGCTGCTATTTTGGGTGGCGGTATTTTTGGAGATCATTGTTCCCCTATATCAGATACAACGTGTGTTTCTGCTATAGCCTCTGGTTGTGATTTACTTGAGCATGTTAAAACTCAATTACCGTACTCTATTTTTGGCGGAGTATTAGCATTTATTGCTTACTTTATAGCAAGTTACCTAATGGTAGGGTAACTGCTATTTGCAATCGCTTATTGGCGAAATGTAAGTGAGTTATCAGGGGGGAACTCTTAGTTAACTACTTCTCAATAGAATAAAGAAAAGTGAGTTTAAGGAAATAAAATGAAAGCTGTTTTATCTACATTTATAGCAACAATAGTAACTGGAATTATTGTTATGAAGTTTTTTTTAGCTAATCTGCTAACGTTTTTTGGTTATGCTGTAATGCCTATTGAAAACTTAAAAAAACTGTCTCACTCGCAAAAAGTAGTGCAAACAATGCAACAGAGAAATAAAGATAAAAGTGCCAATATATCAAAACGTTTTATCAAACGCTCAGGTAAAAAAGTTGCAGCTACGGCAGTTTCTGCTGCAACCATAGGAACTGTTGCGGTTATAGGCACATTGACTTATTTAGAAGTGACTCAGTACTGTGATGATAAGCAAACGCTCAATGAAGAAACTAATATATTATTTGATAGTGATAAACCGTTTGATATGAATGAATGTCTTGAGCAAGGTAAGCAGGACTCTGCAAATTTTGCTAATGATGCTTGGCAGAATATAAAGGAAACGAGTTCAGATATGTTTGATACTTTTGAACAAAGTAGTGATGAAATACTTGCACCTAGCCGTAAAGCAACACTTGAGTTATTTGAGTCTATTGAGCAGTGGTTTAATCAACAATTCGATGAGGCGAATTAACGAGTCAATTATTTTATAAATGTAAGTAATTAATTGTTAAGTTTTACTTATTTCAGCCGATACCTTTTTTACTAGTGTAATTTTGCATAGATAGAAGAGTAAGTAAATTGGCTGTTAATACCGTTAACAATATTTCAGATAATAATATATCAGCTAAGTCAGATATATTATTACATGAGCTGCAACTAGGTGAACAGCTAAATGAAAGCGTTCATCAAGCAAGACGTGCAGACTTTTCTCTGATGTTAGCGATGTTATGTGATGATGTGAGAGAGCAAAGTCAATTTGTTTTACCTAAAACAAATGATAGTACAACAGATGTGACTCAGCAGACAAATGAAGTATTAAGAAAGCACTTTGACTTACCAGAACAAGCGCCACTTTCTCTGAAAAACCTCGAACAAATTAGTCAATACAACCAAGGTGAATTGATTGCCCAAAATGATCTTGTATCAGTGCAATTAACTAATGCCTTATCTCCAAAACCCTTAACGTTTCGTGATGATAATCGCCATATTGCCAGTAATATTTTAGGTAATACTAGCCTTACTTGCCAAGAAAAGCATAATCATGAGCAGTCATCAGTGGTAATTAACAAACGTACAAATATGAATGTTGAAGGGTGGCTTAAAACAGTGCAAACATCATTAGTAAAATCGAGTTTAGTAGATGCTATTGTTGCTTAATAGCTTAATAGCTTAATTTATTAATTGCTTCCACAGCACCGTTTAAATTTTTTGCCTTTATTTACTTGCCATGCGCTAGGGTAATGGTTACAAGGACAAAGATCATTCCGTTTTATTTTGGTTAATTCATTGTGAGCAATAATATCACCATCAATGTAACGCCATTGTTTTGCCGTGCTATTTTCCATGTTATTAGTGTCAGTATTATTATTTGTCGAGGTTTGCATAATACTTGTCGCTTTACACTCTTCTAAAATAAATCGTGACTTCTCTCTAAGTTCACATAAGGTATTGTTCGAAACATAAAAAGCCGAGAATTCAACAAATTGCTCTGT
>CAXIBS010000240.1:0-2642 GCA_964022585.1 uncultured Colwellia sp. | reverse complement strand
GCTTAGCTGGCTTGGTTCAAGCAGCCTTTGTACTTGGTTCAGCCCTTTTACTTATTTTTAATGGTGTTGAGCGAGTAATTAATCCACAAGTTATTGTTCACAGTGAGGTTGCCATTTGGGTAACAATTATTGCTGTGCTGCTTACGCTTGCTTTGGTGGTTTTGCAGCGCTTTGTAATCAAAAAAACTGGCTCAGTTGTAATTAATGCTGACGCATTACATTATCAATCAGATTTACTGCTAAATTTGGGCGTTTTAGCTGCCATTGTCTTAAGCCAAGGTATTTGGTTACAAGCGGATGGTGTTTTTACTATTGCTGTTGCACTGTATTTATTATTTGGTGCAGGACAAATTATTTATCAAAGTGTTTATCAGTTGATGGATCATGAACTGAGTGATGAGGAGGTTGCTAAAATAACTAATATTATCTTGGCGCATGAACATACTCAGGGTTTACATGAACTTCGTACAAGGCAATCAGGTGCACAACGTTTTATTCAATTTCATTTAGAGTTGGATGATAACTTATCGCTATTAGAAGCACACAGTATTGGTGATGAAATTGAGCATGAAATTTGTCATGCGCTTGCTCCTTGTGAAGTGTTTATCCACCATGACCCAAGCTCTGTTGTACCGGTAAAAGAGAAGCTCAACGAGTAAGCTTTACATCATTAGAAAATGTTATCTTTAAACTTTTCTAATGATGCTTAAACCATTGCATAGCAGCCTGTAATGCTTGCTCACGATAAGTGTCGCTTTCAAAAAACAATTCATGATAAGCACCCGCAATTGAAACAGGCTTGCCCGTTGGGCAGGATTGTGGCTGTAGCTTTTGTAATTGCTGACAAAAATCATCTTGTGCTTGGTTTTTTATGATCTGATCTTGTCCTGCTTGTAACACTAATGTTGGCGTTGTGATTTTATTGATATTTTCGAATATTGCTTCCAATGCTATTTGAGACGTCGTTAACCATTGTACCGATACTCCGCCCAGTTGAATCTCAGGGGTGTCTTGATATAGCTGAGTAAATAGCTGATAGCGTACAGAAGAATGCATTAATTTATTTTCGCTAAATTTATGCTGAGTAAACCCTTTATGGCCAAGGAAATACCAAGGGTTATCATCAAGCCACTGATTTAACTGTGCAGATATTGTTAAAACTGATTGGGCAATAATTTCAGGAACGTTACCGCTATTAAAACCTAGCATAGGAGAAGATAGCACCGCTGCTTGAATTTTATCTGGAAAGTCCTGCATATACCTAGCGGCAATAGCTCCACCCATTGAATGAGCTAATAAATATGGCTTACTGTTTTGGCAATGGGGCGTTACAACATTTTCAATAAAACTTGCTAAGTCATCAACATAGTATTGAAAATCTTCTACATGACCTTTATGTGAGTCTGTTAATACACGCTGAGATAAGCCTTGACCACGATGATCAATTAAAAAAACGCTATAACCTTGATGATATAAATCGTAACTAAGCTCTTTATATTTAAGATAACTTTCACTACGCCCTGAGGAAATAATTAAACATTTGGCAGATACCGCTTTATCAGTATTAATAAAAGTGGCGTAATTGATGCGAACATTATTTACACCACTGAAATGATCAAAGCGGCCTTGTTGCCAAAAATGAGCTATTCCATTTGCGTAACTATTAACTAGTTGAGATTCAGAGGTAAAATTTTTATTGTCAGCTTTTGTCATAAATCCTACTAGTGCAAAAGTGAATAGCACAATTCTTAGCATTAATAATAACTACTTTTCGGCTAGGCTGGCTTCTAATTCGGCTAAACGAGCCTCTAATGTTGCTAGTTTACTACGTGTTTTAATTAATACTTGAGTTTGAACATCAAATTCTTCACGAGTTACCACATCAAGTTGCGATAATTTATGCTGTAATGCAGTTTTAGTTTTATCTTCAAAGTCATTGGCTATATTTTTTAAGCTAGGCGGTAGAGCATCGGTGACTTGTTTGGCTATTTCTTCAATTTTTTTTGCGTTTAGCATGAGTGTTCCCTGAAATTTTACTTGTAAACATTGTAACTGTTTTGTCTTTGAGTAAAAACAGGTAAAATCAGCCACCATGAGTTTTTATCAAACTTTCATCATATTTCTCTTATTTTTAAAATTGAGCTATTCAGCTTAACTAGTAGAGAAAGTATCAAATTTACATGTATAAGTGACCCTTTAAAATGAAGCTTAACCCCGGACAGAATGAAGCTGTTAAATATGTTAGTGGCCCATGCCTTGTGCTTGCTGGAGCTGGTTCGGGTAAAACGGGAGTTATTTGTCAAAAAATTGCTTACCTCATTCAAAAATGTGATTACAAAGCGCGTAATATTGCCGCCGTAACCTTTACCAATAAAGCTGCGCGTGAAATGAAAGAGCGGATTGTTAAAATGCTCGGTAAAGAGTTAACTCGAGGTTTAACCGTATCAACTTTTCATTCGCTAGGTTTGGATATTGTTCGTAGAGAAATTAATGTTCTAGGTTATAAGCCGGGCTTTACTTTATTTGATGATCAAGACTCGATGGCGTTATTGAAAGAGTTAACTATGGACGAGCTTGATGGGGATAAAGATCTATTAAGTAAGCTACAAAGCATGATTTCTAACTGGAAGAATGACTTATAC
>CAXIBS010000239.1:0-2647 GCA_964022585.1 uncultured Colwellia sp. | reverse complement strand
AATTAATCACTCACTTTATCACTTGTCAAATATTGTAATTAAACAATATAAAAGGAGTTATTATGCATACTCAGCTTAACCCTGTTGGTAATATGAACATTCTTTCTCAGGCAGAAGTAGATCAGCTTCGCCGCTCATCAACCAGTGAACTTTATAATATCTATCGAAATTGTTCACTTGCTGTACTTAATGCTGGTAGTCACACTGATGACGCAGAAATTATTTACAAACAGCATCAAGAGTTCTCAATCGAAGTATTAAGACGTGAGCGTGGCGTCAAGTTAGATCTTAAAAATCCACCTAAATATGCCTTTGTTGACGGTAAAATAATAAGAGGAATACGAGAGCATCTCTCTTCTGTTCTACGCGATATTCTGTTTATTAATAACCGTTATCAAAATATGCACTGTGCTCCAGATACATTAACAGACGCTACTTTTGGAATATTAAGAAATGCCAATGCTATTTTACCCGAAACGCAACCTCGCTTAGTTACTTGTTGGGGTGGTCACTCTATCAAGCATAATGAGTACAAATACACAAAAGAAGTAGGCTACCAGTTAGGATTGAGAAATTTTAATATTTGTACTGGCTGTGGTCCAGGTGCGATGAAAGGACCAATGAAAGGAGCAACAATTGGTCATGCAAAACAGCGAAATAAAGAAGGTAGATACTTAGGATTAACTGAACCTAGTATTATTGCAGCTGAGCCACCCAACGCTATTGTTAATGAATTAGTCATAATGCCAGATATAGAAAAGCGCTTGGAAGCTTTTGTTCGAATATCACATGGGATTATTATTTTTCCAGGGGGAGCAGGCACAGCAGAAGAATTACTATATATTTTAGGTATTTTATTAAACGAAAAAAATACTAACCAAATACTACCTATCATTCTGACAGGCCCAAGTAGTGCCAGCGAATACTTTGCTGAAATTGATGCTTTTATTGCTGCAACATTAGGTGAAAAAGCCCAAAAGCTATATAAAATAATCATTGATGATGCTGAGCAAGTAGCCCAAGTAATGACTAAAGGACTAGAACAAGTACTAGCCTACCGTAAAGAAACTGGCGATGCTTTTCATTTTAACTGGTCTTTAGTTATTGAAAGTGACTTTCAACAACCCTTTGAACCAAGTCATGAAAACATGTCAGGATTAACTATTAGTTATGAGCTTGAAACCGCAGAACTTGCTGCTAATTTACGACGAGCATTTTCAGGAATTGTTGCCGGTAATGTTAAATCAGGCGGCATTAAAGCCATAAGAGAACAAGGTCCATTTCAACTTTCTGGAGATAAAGAAATAATGATTTTAATGGATAAGTTACTGGCATCTTTTGTAAGTCAACAACGTATGAAACTACCCGGTAGTGAATATGTTCCTTGCTATAACGTAAACGAGGGATAATAAATGCCAGCTCATCTAGTATTAATTGATGCTTTGAACCTGATCAGAAGGATTTATGCTGTTCAGGAACGTCCGTTTGTACAAAGCAAAATGCAATTAAACGATGAGTTAGCAATAGAAACACAAAAACAAGTATTATTTAATACTCAAAAAGCTTGTACCAACGCATTAGAGAAAATTTTAAATCATCAACAGGCTAGTCATGCACTGGCCGTTTTTGATAGCAACCAACCTTGTTGGCGTCATAACCTTTATGAAGGTTATAAGAAAGGCCGTAAAAAAATGTCGCCTCACCTTGCTGATGAGCTGCCCAATATTCAAGATGCTTTTTTACAACTCGGTGTTGATTCATTAATCTCTGAAGAAGATGAAGCTGATGATCTTATTGCAACATTAGCAACTAAAATGTCACTCCACGGACAACACGCCACTATTGTATCAACTGATAAAGGCTTTTTATCTTTATTAAGCCCTACTGTTCATGTATATGATTATTTTAATCGTCGTTACCTTGATGAACAGCACGTTAAAGATAAGTTTGATATAAAGCCAGCTCAACTTATAGATTTGTGGACACTAACCGGAGATAGCACTAACAAAATACCCGGTGTTGCCGGAATAGGTCAAATAACAGCGTCTAGCCTACTAAACCAATACGGCTCATTAGCTGCTATTTTACAAAGTAATGAGATTAAACCTGCTATAAAAGAGAAATTAGATAATAGCACTGAGCAAATTGCCTTAAGTCGAAAACTGCTTACGCTAAAGCAAAACATCCCTCTGGGGTTCAACTTAAAAGATATTAGGTTAGATACTTCACTAAATAAGCATGAAAACAGCAATACTCCCTTCGTTCAAGTACTTTAATGACTGGAGATCATTTTATTAACAATTTATACTCACCACAGATACATTCTAGAGATAAACAATGAATAAAAAAATAATCAATCGTTCCCTTCTAGCATTAGCAGTTTATGGTGTTTTTGTTGTTTTAGTGATTTTATTCTATGACGATAGCCCAGAAAAAATGTTTTGGGAAGATAGAGAAGCTTATAACCGCCAGTTTATTGCTAAAGTACAACTTGAACAATTAACAGCAGAGCAAATAATTACTGAGTTAGGTAGCCCAGATATTACTGAAGCTAGAAAAGTGGGCGATGATAAATTTCAAGTCATATTCTATCGTACTCAACATGTAAAATCAGATGGCAAAACGACACAAGATGAGTGTACCTTTT
>CAXIBS010000238.1:0-2691 GCA_964022585.1 uncultured Colwellia sp. | reverse complement strand
ATTTCCCTCATTGCCTACCATAGTAAAGTGGAATTATTTCCACTCATTGATTTTTAATACGTTTAACGAAACGCATCCATTTTTTCACACATATCTTCAATACCTTCCAACATTCGAGTACTAAATCTATGCATTAAATCTGCATTCACACGAATAAAGCGATTATGCTTTGCCGCGGGAATTTCTGGCCATTTATGCCAGTCTATTATTGGTTGTTCTTTGTTAGATTTTTCATCCGGTAAAATGATAATTTCAGGTTGTGCTACAATAACGTTTTCTATACCAATTTGCGGGTAAGGAGTAGGATTACTAGCAAAAACATTTTGTCCCTGACACACTTCAATTAATTGGTTTATTAATGTGTCTTTATTAATAGTACGCATTGGCGATGGCCATAGTTGGTAAAAAACTTTCATTGGCGCAATATTGGCATGTTGTTGACGTAACTTTCTAAGCCTTTGTGTATAGCGATTAGCAACAGCTTCAGCTTGTTCCTCATGTCCCGTGATCTTACCCAACTTGCGTAATTCCAGTGCCACATCTTCAATTTTTTCAGGCTGACTATAAATAATGTTCAAGCCCATTTTTTCCATTTGTTCCACATCTGAAATTTTATTGCCAGATTTCCATACAATGACTAAATCTGGTTTTAAAGCCAGTATCTTTTCAATTTGAATACCGTGATAACCGCCAACACGAGGAATTGCTAATGCAGCTTCAGGAAAGTCAGCATACTCAACAGTACCTATAATTTTATTACCCGCACCAATATCAAATAACATCTCCACAATATGGGGTGCCATAGCAACTATACGTTGTGGTTTTTCTGCATTTGACCAAGAAGAAAACAATACACAGACGAATAAAAAAATAGTAGAAAAAATGTGACTAATACTTCGAGTAATATTTATTTTCATACAATATCCTTTGGTGTAACTTTATTAACAGCATCCTTTTGTTCACCTTGAGTGGTAACGCTTGCTTGAAGAATCTTCTCTATTTCATCCATTTGTAAATGTTGCTCACAAATACCGGCTAAACGCTCAAGCTGAATTTCTCTATGCTCATTAATATCAATAACTGATTCAATGCCATGATCAGGCTTTACCCAGTGCAATACAGCATTTGTCACAGCACTATGATCAAATAATCCGTGTAAATAGGTTGCTGCTATTTGATTATCTGCTGAAATAAAGCCATCAATACCGCTATCTCCAATAGATAAATTATTAACTAATGGTTTATTAAGTGCGCTGCCTTGTGAGTATCCACAATGTATTTCATAACCAAAAACATCACATTGATTACCTCCTAGTGCTAATTTTCCAGACACTTGAGTTAAGGTTTTTTCAGTAGTGAGTGTGGTGGTAAATTCAGCTAAACCTAAACCGGTAATTGCCCGTTCACCATTTTCTTCACTAGTAGATTCAATACCGTGTGGATCAAATATTTTATCTCCTAGCATTTGTAAGCCACCACAAATACCTAACACTTTACCGCCATATCTTAAGTGACGATTAATATCATCTTGCCAACCTTGTGCTTTTAAAAAGGCTAAATCTGCGATTACATTTTTACTTCCCGGGAGAATAATAAAATCACAATGCTCAATACGTTCACCTATTTTTATGTAACGTAAATCTATTTCTGGATTTAATCTAAGTGGGTCAAAATCGGTATGATTACTAATATGCGGCAGTAAAGGTACCGCAATTGAAATCTTACTAGAGTTAACTTTATTATCTATCGCGATGGCATCTTCAGCATCAAGTGCTAAATCATGAAGGTATGGTAAAACACCTAAAACAGGCTTACCCGTACGCTGTTCAAGCCAAGTTAAGCCTGATTCAAGTAATTTAATATCGCCACGAAAACGATTAATAATAAAGCCTTTCACTCGTGCCTGTTCAGATTCAGATAACAATTCAAGGGTGCCAACTAAGTGTGCAAATACTCCACCACGGTCAATATCTGCAACTAGAATAACGGGACAATCAACTTTCTCTGCATAGCCCATGTTGGCAATATCATGCGCTCGCAAGTTAATTTCAGCTGGGCTACCTGCCCCTTCAACCATTAAAATATCAAACTCATTGGCTAGTCGAACATGAGACTCAACAACGACATTCATTGCCACTTTTTTATAGTCATGATAACTACTCGCTTCCATATTCGACAAAGCTTTACCATGTACAATCACTTGTGCGCCCGTATCACTATTGGGCTTTAATAGAATAGGATTAAAGTCAACTCGTGGCGCGATATTCGCAGCTATCGCTTGCAAAGCTTGTGCTCTTCCAATCTCGCCACCGTCTTCTGTGACCGCACTATTTAATGCCATGTTTTGTGGCTTAAAAGGGGCAACTTTAAAGCCCCTATTAACAAGAACACGGCAAAGCCCTGCAACTACTGTGCTTTTTCCGGCATCAGAAGTGGTGCCTTGTATCATCAAGGTTTTCATTTATGTTCCTTAGGTTTTAACGTTAAGGGGAGACCTGCCATAATAAAATCAACTTGCGAAGCGATTGCAGCAACCTCTTGATGTAACCAGCCCGCTTGATCAACAAAATTTCTTGATAGTTCCCCCATAGGAACAATGCCATGACCAACTTCATTACTGACTAACAACAAGTTAACGTCATCACTTTGTTTATATTCTACTAACAATTCTATTAGATTCTTTTTCTCTTG
>CAXIBS010000237.1:0-2794 GCA_964022585.1 uncultured Colwellia sp. | reverse complement strand
TTAGCTTAGGTGACACTGTTGAAGTACTAGTATTAGAAATTGACGAAGAACGTCGTCGTATTTCTTTAGGTCTTAAACAATGTATCGCTAACCCTTGGGAAGAGTTTGCTAAAAACTTCAACAAAGGCGACAAAGTATCAGGTAAGATCAAGTCAATCACTGACTTCGGTATCTTCATTGGTCTTGATGGCGGCATAGATGGTTTAGTTCACTTATCTGATATTTCATGGGCTGGCGGTGAAGAAGCTGTTCGTGATTATAAGAAAGGCGATGAAATCGATGCTATCGTTCTTCAAGTTGACCCAGAACGTGAGCGTATCTCGTTAGGCGTTAAACAAGCTGAAGACGACCCGTTCAATATGTATCTGACAGATAAGAAAAAAGGTGCTATTGTTACTGGTAAGGTAACTGAAGTTGACGCTAAAGGCGCTAAAATTGAATTAGCCGAAGGTGTTGAAGGTTACTTACGTGTTAGCGACATCTCTGTAGACCGTATCGAAGATGCATCTACAGCGTTAAAAGTTGGTGACACTGTTGAAGCTAAGTTTATGGGTGTGGATCGTAAGAACCGTACTATTAGCTTATCTATCAAAGCAAAAGATCAAGCTGACGAACGTGAAGCTATGGATAGTTTAAACCAAGTTGAAGAAACTGGTTTAAGTGCAATGGCAGCGGCGTTTAAAAACGCTAAAAACTAGTCATTTGTAACAAGTAGTTAGTTTTACGCTCTTTATACTTGTAGTAAATTATTAGCAACAATATAAAGAGATTAGGGAAAGAGAGGTTATATTAACCTCTCTTTTTACATTAACTTCATTAGCGCGAAGCTAGGTGAATACTGGAGGGTCAAATGACCAAATCAGAACTCATTGAAAGATTAGCAGATAAATTAAGCCATTTATCGGCTAAAGATGTAGAACAATCGATTAAAGAAATCTTAGAATTAATGGCGCAGTCTTTATCAAAAGGCGATCGCATAGAGATCAGAGGCTTTGGTAGTTTTTCATTACATTATCGTGCTCCTAGAGTTGGTAGAAACCCTAAAACTGGTGAATCTGTTGAATTGTCAGGTAAATATGTACCTCACTTTAAACCAGGTAAAGAGTTGCGAGAAAGAGTTAATCTTTCAATCTCATAGTTAATTCTTATAATGAGAAACAACTTAAGTAATTGCAAAGCAATACAAAAGATTAGATAATAAACGGCATACCTTGGTATGCCGTTTTTTTATTCGTCATTTACAATTATCTATCATAGGCAGGTTTTCTCGTGCGCATATATTTTACTTTCTTTTTAGTGTTAATTTTAATCGCGATAGCTTTCATTTTTGGTAGTCAAAATGAGCAAGTCATCACTTTAAATTATCTGGTGGCAAGAGTTAATTTATCTGTTGCTGCAGCTGTTAGCTTGTTTACAACCATTGGCTTTCTTCTAGGCCTTTTAGCTACTTTATTATGGCGTTTAATTCGTAAAAGCAAAAAATCTTTAGCAAAGAAACGTTCTACTGAAGTCTGAGATTTTATAACAGCATGATTGAATTACTATTTTTGTTGCTGCCTGTTGCCATGGCATATGGTTGGTTTATGGGGCGCAACAGTATCAAGCAAAAAGATCAAACGATTAAGCAAGACTTATCAATAAAATATTCAACAGGTTTAAATTACTTGTTGTCAAATCAAAAAGATAAAGCAATTGACTCACTTCTTGATGCCTTAAAGGTTGAAGATGATAGTGTTGAAGCGCATTTCGCAATGGCTAACCTATTTCGTAAACGTGGCGAATTAGATAGAGCTTTAAAAGTTCATGAGCATTTAGTACGTCATGGCAATCTACCAACCAAAGATAAGCAACAGGCTGGTTTTGAGCTAGGAAAAGACTTTTTAAGTGCTGGGTTATATGATCGCGCTGAAACAATGTTTGAAAAGTTGTTAAAGTCTAAAGACTATGGTTTGAAATCTTTAACTTATTTATTACAGATTTTTCAGTCAACAAAAGATTGGCAACAAGGCATTAGCCATAAAAAGCTTGCTATAAAGCTTAACGATAAGCGTTTATTGCATACCTTAGCTAACTTTTATTGTGAGCAAGCAACGAATGCATTTGAACAAGATAACTTTATTGAAGTTATCGAGCTATTAGAGCAGGCATTATTACTCGATCCTAATTCATGTAGAGCGAATTGGTTGATGGCGAAGATTTATGAAAACCATCAGCAATGTGAGTTAGCATGTAAATGTTATCAAGATATATATCAACAGGATAAAGAGTTTTTTCCAGATGTAATCGAACAAATGCAACAGTGTTACTTAGATATTGATGCAATTGATGAATTTTTTCGTTTCATTAAAAAGGTTTATGATGAAACGGCTAGTTCGACTGCTTTGATTTGTTATTTAACTCACGTTGAAGAAAAGCACGGACATAAAAAAGCTAAAGAGTTCATGCTCTCGGCACTGAAACGTCGTCCAACAATACGTGGTTTCAAGCACTTTGTTAAAATGCAAATGAATCAGTCAGATGATATTGACAATAATGCCAGTTTAGATTTGATTAAAGAATTAATTAGTGAATATTTGAAAGTTAAACATAGATATAGTTGTCGTAATTGTGGCTTTAATAGCTCCACACATTATTGGTCTTGTCCATCTTGTCACGAGTGGGAACAGTTAAAACCAGTACGTGGCCTTGAAGGCGAGTAAATAATAGCTTCTTTGTTATTTTCATCAATATTATTGTCAACCGTACTCACTGACTACCGTCAGATCCGTGCGCTTTCCTCAATCTTGAAGAAACT
>CAXIBS010000236.1:0-2797 GCA_964022585.1 uncultured Colwellia sp. | reverse complement strand
GGCGGCTATGATGTTGCTTATATTTATGGCGCTCTGCATGGAAGAGAAATGTATGCTGGCATAGAGTTTAAGCTTTAAGCCTAGCTTACTTATTCATGAAAAATAATAAGTTATCATCTTGTTTAACAGTAATAGTGCTACTTTTTCTTAGTGCTATTACTGCTGTGTCTCAAGTTCAAGCACAGCCATTTAATCTCAAGCCATTAGAATCTAGCAGAGTGACCTATGACAAAAAAATTAATGGCTTGGTGACGGTTGCCATGATTTTTCAACCAGATTGTAGTTGGTGTAAAAAGCAGGGAAAACTATTGGAACTGGCTTTTAAGCAGTGTCAAAGTTCTATGAACATTGCTTTAGTTGGTACTAAAGGAAGCTCTCGACAGTTAAGAAAGGAATTAAAGCATTATCACAATGACATTCCTGCTTTTATTGCCGATCGTAAGTTCTTACGGAGTATTGGTGGTTATCAAGCCTCACCAACGACCTTAATTTATAATGAACAGGGGAAGTTAATTGTGAAGAAAAGAGGTTTTATCTCAGCAGAGAAGTTGGCTGGCGCTTTGGCAATAATCAGCCAAGATGCTTGCCATATAAATATTTAACTCATTAATAAATGAAAGGTATACTCATTTTTATTATGATCTGAGTGTTAAGGTGACTATAACAACCCCATGATCGGTACTTTCTCCATCTCGTTCAAAAATGGGGTTGATTAAATGTCTATCGTATACATCGTAAGCACTGACTTGATATAAGCTATCATGGTATCCCGCATCAAATTCACATGACAATAATATATAATCAAGTACAGAGCCTTCACCACCAAAATAGTGTGTTGGAGTTCTTAATATGCTTTCTTCACAAATTAATGTTGTAGTTGAATGATTGCTATCATTTATGGTGCAGGCATTATCTTTATTATTAACGAGTACTTTATTATATAAATCCCATGCATCATTTAAGCAATACTTGGCTAAATAGGCATCTCGGTCTATAGCAGAAACAAAGCGTAGTGTATTAGTTAGTATATGACTTAGTACGCCATCAGATAGTGTATTGTTAAAATCCCCCATTATTATCATTGGGTTATCTGTTGATTCACGTCGCTCAATCATATCAATCATTAAAAGTGTTGCTTCACTACCTCTTTTAATTGTTGATCCCCAACTGCCTGCCACTTGAGCTTTAAAGCTTTCAATAATTGTTTTTTCTGGGGAGAGGTTACTTGCTCGCTCATCGAACTCAATTAAAGAACGTTTTGATTTAAAGTGAACTATATAACAATCACAATGACCTATATGGGGAATATCAACCGTTGCTCTTAGGATCTTGCGGCTAAAAGAAAAATCAGCCGTTAAACCTAAAGTTTGTGCAAGTTCAATATTAGGGCTTACCGCAACTACATCAACGATAGGGTAGCGAGAGGCAATAGCGACAACTGGTTTTTTATAAATAAAATCATCGATGATTTCAGGTTCATCAACAGAGGCAAAATGATGATAACCCTGTGAAGTCATCAATTCTTTTAATGAGTTAGTGCTAAAAACTTCTTGAAAGCCAATAATATCGGGTTGATTTTCATCTAGATAACGTGCAATCCAGCGCTGTTTTTTCTGCCATTGCTCAGCACTATAAATACGTTCAAATTCATAAAAAGCATTAGGTGGCTCAAGGTAATTAAATAAATTAAAAGTAGCCACACTAAGTTGTGTATTAGTAATTTCAGTTGAAGTGGTTTCTTTAGAAGCTACCAAGCTTTCTGCTTTTTGTTCTTGATGATTGATAATATTAGCTCGGAAAAATGAAGAGTCATAATTATACCTTATCCTTAAAATATATAATTAAATTACTCTACATCAATAGTCTACTTTCTATATTACTTTTGATTTAGTACTTATGGTAATACCTAAGTACTAACTATTTTCATAACGTAAAGAAGAGTAGTTGAATTTTTGTTCAGATAAAGCGAAAATAGCGCCCTCCCTCAGGGATAACTCAATTTCCCGATGAAGCACAAATTTAATATTAATGGTTTATTAATGAATAAAGAAGAAAATAAATACCAAGCCGATCTTATCAATATGGTTTTAGGTGGTTTAATAGCGTTAAAGTCAGAACAACAAATCGGTAGTGTAAGTTATTCTCCAGGTAGCGAAACAATTTTTTTAGGTAAATGGTTAAAGGTTGTTAAAAAGCAACGACGCTACCCTAAAAGTGTTTCTGAAAATATTGATAACTTTTTAATGTTATATACAGCCAAAGGGAGAAGTGCCGATTTAAGCGCTTCTTTTTCTCAAATATATAATGAATACAGAACAGCTAAAATCAGTTCACAAAACTTTGAAGGTAGTGCTAGAGAGCGATTTGATAAAGCAATGGATATTTTAAAGGAAAAATCTTGGTCTTTATCTTTACCGCTTGATGAAGGTGCTGTTAATGGTACGAGCCAGTCTCTTAAAGACAAAGAACTGTTTGTGATTAAGAAAAATTGGGATGATATTTTTGATGAGCAAGGTGAACTAAATAGAACATTAAGCTTTTGCGTAACTTCAACTGCACAAGAGGCTATTGACTCTTTATATTTACAAGGCTTTTTACTTGTAAAAGATAGCACTCAACAAAGCAGTAAAAATAGTTATTTACACTACAATATTTTCCCAAAAAACAGTTACACAGGCAATGTGGTAATTCCTTCTCAATATAAAGACTAATTACTATCTAGTTTTATTGGTAAATTACCTTTACCTAAACGACAATTCATAACACTACCTAATGCATTATGTGTATTAGGTAGTGT
>CAXIBS010000235.1:0-2871 GCA_964022585.1 uncultured Colwellia sp. | reverse complement strand
CGGCTTTTCGAACAACAGTTATGCTGCGGGGGATATCGTTAATGGTAATAGCGGTATCTGCGCCTATGGGTAACACTAATGTTGGTGTGGTAACTTTTTCACCATGATATGAAGCACTACCTCCTAGTGTCTTATTCATTACAGTAGCACCAGCAGCCATAACCCATCCACCATTATGACTTTTATATTGGTTGCCTTGTAAATAAGCATTTTTTATCGCTAGCATAAAAGGCTGTTGAATGGCGTACAGCACAGTGCACACCTTTCCACTGAAAAATCCTAAAAAGTCATCAGCTCGTGCAGCAAAAAATCCAAAAGAATTATAACGAGGATTCTTATATCCCCACATTGCATCAAGTGTATTAGCTAGGCGGTGTAGTATTACTAAGGGAATACCGCCAATAAGATAATAAAAAAGTGAAGCGATTACAGCATCGTGTCCATTTTCTAACATAGATTCAACCGTTGCTCGTGACATATCCTCAGGTGTTAAATCGTGAGTTTCACGACTAACAAGGTATCCAGTATAGTGGCGTGCTGTGGTTAAATCATCTTGATTTAATGGAGTAAAAACTTGCATTGCATGAAGGTGCAAGCTTTGTAAGCCAAGTGCAAGATAGAGGAATATGGCTTCCACTATAATCTGCATACTTACAGGTATGATTTTGATCAATAGATAAGAAAAATAACAAAAAGGCAAAATGAGAAATAACCAAGCCAAGGCTCCACAAATTGCATTTACTTTAGAAAATGATGCTTTTAGATTATTAGATTTATTTAGGAATTGTTCTGCTTTATTAGCCAAATTGCCAAATGCGATTAACTGATGATACTTTTTCGGTTCACCTAAAAAGTGATCAAGCGTTAGGGCTAGCATCAATACGAGTGTTAGTTTAAAAGGTGCAACCAACACAATAATATTCATTAAAAAGCTGTCGTCAGTCATGTGTAAACTATTCCGCGCTAATACTTAAAAAGGGCGTTTTATCTTGAAAGTCTAAGGCAACGATACAACCATTTTTATATAAATCAAAAGCGTTGTTACTTTCTGTTTTACCAAGTAAAAACAGTAAACAACGTAGCGCCTCACCATGAAATACAACTAATAAACATTGTCCAATATTTTCTTTAGCAAGTTGTTTTAATTGATTAAAAATACGGTGTCCACAAGATAGGGCTGATTCAGCATTGTGACAGCTTAAAGAAGTAACTTGATTTAACATTTCATCATATTCAGGTAATGATTGTAGCGTAATAACTTCTTTTCCTTGCCAAGAACCGAGATTTCTTTCCATTAAACCAGATGAAGTTTTATGAGGCACGTTAAGGTGCTGTTGGCAAATTGTAGCACTTTCCATGGCACGACCAAGTGGTGATGAAACGATTAAGCTAATATTTTTGACTGCCACTTTTTGTGCAATACTCAAAGATTGAATTTTACCTAAAGAGGTCAGTTTACTGTCAAGTTGCCCTTGTAATCGTTGTGTTTTATTCCACAGAGTTTCTCCGTGGCGAGCAAGATAAATTCTTGTTTTCATGGCTATTTACATTGAACTGAATGGCGAGCAGCATACATAAATCTAATGTATTGTGCAATATACAAAAGGTACAACCGTTTTTGATACATTGGATAGATGATATGAAGTATTACGACTAGCTATATAAAATGAAATAATGTTGTGAACTATTGATATTCGAGTTTTGCCAAATGATAGTTTGTAGTCTGAACGGGTAAAGTTGTAGATAAAAAAATACCAGACATTATTGTCTGGTATTTTAATTTGGTTAGCAGAATAACTTAGAAAGTGAAGTTTAACTTCGCTGAATAAGTTGTTCCATCAAACCCGTAAGGTAGTGCTCTTACTGGATACCTGAATGCGCCATTAGTTATAAAATCTAGAGCTTCATCTGCCCCTAACTCATCAGGTGTTGCGTCAAAAATGTTATTTACTGTAAAAGACACATTTAAATTCTCATTGATTTGATAATCTAAGCTCACATCAATCAGTACTGCTGCTTCAACTATGCTAGTTGGCTTAAAAGAGCCTGTTGAAGATAAAAAGTCAGGTAAACCAATATGATCATTACCAAAATAAATTACATCTGTTTTGCCATAATAATTAGCACGTACTAAAGTACCCCAGTCATTTTTGTCATAATTTAACGTTAAAGTTGCACGCTCTTGAGGTTGACCGTCAGTCAAGAAGCTACGTTGTAAGTCATCTAAGGCGAGGTTTTCAGGAATACCATCCGGTGCATTTACGCTATCAATCTCAGTTTCATTAATATTAGCAGCTAAAGTAGCACTAAAATCACCTTCATTAAGTTCTGTTTTATAGGTAATGATTAAATCAAGACCTTTAGTTGTAGAATTAACTGAGTTAGAGAAATAGTTAGCTTGAACAGCACCCGTAGCTTGTAGGGCAGCTACAGCAGTTGTAGGATCATCTAGATAACTATTTAAATCATCTTCTGTTATAAAGCTAGCTAAGTTAATACGATCTTCAATCTTAATATGATAGGCATCAATGGTTAAAGTTACTTCATCAGAAATATCTAAAACAGCGCCTAAACTAATACTTCTTGAGGTTTCTAATTCAAGGCTATCTACACCGAGTGCAGAAGGGAATGGAGAACCTGCTGTCGCCGTGAATGATTGAGATAAAACACCGCCTGCACCCAAGTTAGTAGTAAAGGCTGTGTAAGCACTTTGCTGTAATGATGGTGCTCTAAAGCCTGTAGATATAGCACCACGTAAGGCTAAATCATCATTAACTTCAAAACGAGTAGACAGTTTACCAACTAAATCGTCACCAGCATCAGAGTAGTCTTCATAACGAAATGCAGTACCAACTAACCAGCTCTCAGTAA
>CAXIBS010000234.1:0-2875 GCA_964022585.1 uncultured Colwellia sp. | reverse complement strand
GACATATCTTTAATATATTTAGCTAGTATTTTAAATTTTTCTGTCATCATCGTCTTCTATATCTTCAAACTCACCATCTATAAAATTATTTTTTTCCTTCTCTTTATTTTTATCGTGGAACTTATTTGATATTTTTCCAAAAAATAATTACACAGGTGCTGTGGTAATTCCTTCGCAATATAAAGATTAATATCGTTCGCTCGTTTTATTGATAATTACCTTTTCATAAGCGATATTAATAGCACTTCCTAACGCATTATGTGCTTTAGGGAGTGTTTTAAGCAAAGTTGTTTTTTTTCAGCCCTAATACCTTGCTTTACCCCAACTAATCTTTGCTAACTTATTAGCCTAAGTAATTTCTTGTTTATTTACAATGAAATGACTAAGAGCTTGGTTGATCTCATTAAACTGTTTACAATCAATTAGCCTGTACCATTACCTTAACTATCTTCTACCTGATAATAAAAAAGCAGGTGAGTAAAGTATAAGGAAAAACTTCTAGTAAGAAGTAGAAGATATACATTGTCAGGAAAAGGTAAGTACTGCGCACAATGCAGATAAATAAACGAATAATGATAAATAAGCTGTGGAAATAGACGGTTAACTCGACAACTTTCTAAGCGAAAGAAATCTAAAGTTTATCAGGTCTTATTCAATAGCTTGAAAGTAATAATACAAGCATTGAAATTGTTTTAGTTATTATTTGAAGCCTTGCTGAGCAAGCAAACATCTTTGCGCTAAATACTGTAATAGAAACAGTAAGTAATAAGTTTTCCAGAAAAGTGATGGAGTTTTTACTTTAGCAAGCTCGCCTCATCAATTGCAAAAACTTACGGCTCAATTTAAAACAGATTGAAGCTAATTTAGTTACAAGTTGAGTGACTACAAATGTTACTTTCGAATATAAAGGTAAAATGAATAGTGAAAAAATCCATTTTAATAACTGGTTGCTCAAGCGGAATTGGTTTAGATGCTGCCACTACTTTATCGGATAGAGGCTATCGTGTTTTTGCAACAGCTCGTAGTGAAGAGGATGTAAATTACCTTAAAAGTAAAGGGCTAAATGCTTATTATCTCGATTTAACAAATCACGAAAGTATTCATGCCACAGTTGATCTTATTCTTGAGGAAACAGGTGGTACATTAGACTACCTTTTTAATAATGGTGCTTATGGTCAACCGGGAGCATTAGAAGATTTACCTACGCAAGCACTTAAAGAGCAGTTTGAAACCAATGTTTTTGGTTGGCATGAACTAACTAGGAAAGTAATTCCTATTATGCGTAAACAGGGACATGGACGAATCATTCAATGTAGTTCTGTATTAGGCTTTGTTTCTATGGCTTATCGTGGGGCTTATAATGCTTCTAAATATGCCCTTGAGGGGCTAACTGATACATTAAGGTTAGAGCTAAAATCTGCGAATATTGCGGTAATATTATTACAACCCGGGCCAATTAATACCCAATTTAGAGAAAATGCTTTACGTGCTTTTAAGGCAAATATTGACGATGAAAATAGCCTACACAAAACTCAGTATCAGCAGCAAGTGAGAAGACTTGCTAGCAAAACATCAAAAGCAAAATTTACTTTAGAGTCGGCTGACGTAACAAAAGCCTTGATTCACGCACTTGAAAGTAGCAAACCTAAAATTAGATATAGAATTACTGTCCCTACCAAATTGTTCGCAATTTTTAAACGAATATTACCTAGTCGCTGGTTAGACTCTCTTTTATCAAAAGGTTAACGAAGTTTAACTATGTTATCTTATCTGTTGCCCATATTTATTGGTGTATTACTCATTTCTTATTCGGCGGGGAAGCCATATTGGCGAGAATACCAGCGCAATAAGATTAAAAGTAAACCCTTTAAAAAAGCATGGCGTAAAATTATTCAACAAAGAGTGCCTTACTTTAGGAAAATGCCTGTTGATTTACAGTTGCAGTTAAAACAACATATCCAGGTGTTTTTGGCAGAAAAAAAATTTATTGGTTGTAATGGCGTTAGAATAACGGATGAAATAAGAATAACTGTTGCAGCACAGGCCTGCTTACTATTACTTAATCGCAAGATAGACTACTACCCAAAACTACAAACTATTCTTGTCTATCCTCGCGCTTTTATTAAAGAGCAACAAAGTATAAATACTGACGGTGTTCAGCAAGTTAGAAAAGTTGTGTTATCTGGTGAGTCATGGGATGTTGGCAAAGTGATATTGTCTTGGCAAGACACTTTGGATGGTGCAAAAACACCTGATGACGGGCGTAATGTGGTCATTCATGAATTTGCTCATCAACTCGATCAAGAAAATGGCCATGCTAATGGCGCACCTATTTTAAACAAAGGACAAAACTATCAATCTTGGTCAGATGTTTTCTCTTTGCAATTTGAAAAGCTTCAAAAGCAGGTAAAAGCTAGAAAACCATCACTTTTTGATTATTACGGTGCAACTAACCCAGCCGAATTCTTTGCGGTTACCAGTGAGGTATTCTTTGAACAAGCGACACAACTTCATTCTGAATACCCACTGCTTTATCAACAATTAAAACAATATTATCAAGTTGACCCGTTACATTGGCAGTAAAAGGTAAAGCTCAACAGACCCTAAAGTCCTTTTGATTATTGTACTTTTATTTTGGTTGAACAGGTTTTACATAAGCGCTAGTTCCAAGCAATGGAACGGTAGAAAGGCTATGTTTAAAACTCCCCTCAGTTTCTTTTGTTGTATAAGACAAATACAGTAATGTTTGGTTATCAGCATCATATATTCTTCTAATTTTCATTGTTTTGAAAAAGATACTTTTTGACTTCTTAAAAACGACTTCACCTGATTTTGATTTGTCTATTTTAGCTATCATTTCGCTTGTTATTTCACC
>CAXIBS010000233.1:0-2881 GCA_964022585.1 uncultured Colwellia sp. | reverse complement strand
TGCATTAAAAAGTGGTGCAGATAATTGTCCTAATAATTGCCATGCACTGCTGCCAAAAAGAGCGTCATGTAAATTGGCATCACTATTGGTTATTGAAGCACTTAATGAAAGGCTGGGTAATAATGCTTTATAAGCAACTTTATGTTGATACTGGCTAGCAATGATACCTTGATAAGCTTGTTGTAAATCAGGGCGTCTACCTAAACTTTGTTTTTCTATATTAGCTAAAGGCAATAATACCTCGGGGAAAACCTGACGATAAGTGAGCTGGTTTTCAGTAACCCCAGTGAGTAGTATTAAATCTCTAAGTGCTTGTTGATACTGCGCCTGATAATCAACTAACGTCGCTTGGCTACTTTGTGTTGATGATTGTGCAGTATCAAGTTCGTTTAATTCAATTAATCCTTTACGGTAGCGGTCGATGATAACTTGCTCGTTAGTTTTATAGGTGGCTACTCGTTCTGTTTCAATCGCGATAAGTTGCGTAAACTGTACCAAACCCAAGTAAGCTTTCATTACGTTGGCTACCAATAAATCTTTAGCACCTTGATAAGCATAAGCACTGGCAATAACATTGGCTTTTTCTGCCTGTGAAGCGTCGGCGAGTTGTTGCCAAATATCTAGCGTCCAAGCAACATTAATACTTGAGTTATAAATGGCTTTATTTGATTCAGATCTATCTGCATTGAGACCGCCTGTAATACTTGGCCATTGTGCTGATGAAGAAACTATTAATTGTTGCTCTGCTGTTTTTAATGTAATTAATGTTTGCTGTAAACTGGGGTTATTCTCCAGTGCAATGGCAATTAATACATTCGCCTCATCAATATTAAGCAGATTCAATAAGGATATTGTAGGTTGTTGGTAATCGGTATCAATATTGGTAAGTGCTATATTCTGTAAATTTTCTTTAGCTTGCTGATCAAAATGAACATCATCAAAAGAGGAACAAGCACTTAAAATACAGCAACTAAGTACACTAAAAAAACATGGTAAAAACTTCACGACTAACCCCAAATATCAAACTGTATATAAAGGATACGTAGTTGCTGGTTAAGTGAAGGTTAAGAATAAACAGTAGATTGAATATATTTATTCTAATGTGAAAAACTCTTCTCTTATTGATAAAAAATAGAGACAACCTAAAAGCGCTCAATCATTATTTTTGTACCATTAAAAAAGGAATTAATTGGCTTATAAGCTAAGTGTTATGATTAGGAATTTTATGGTTTTTTTTTGAGCAATGAACATGATGTAAATCAAGCTTTGTTGTGAAGAAATAGTGAACATGCTTGACGGTAAGGCACATATTTATTAGGCTGAAAGCATGTTCCCTATGTAGTTGAGAGCAATATGAAATTTCCTTTGATAACCTTGAGTTTGATTCCTTTCGTAGTTATTGCTGATATTAACAAACAGGCTGTAGACCTAACAGACCTGAGCTTTGATGAACTAATGCAGGTGAATATTACCTCAGTAGGTAAAAAAAGCGAAAAGCTCTCTGAAGCTATTGCTGCTGTTTATGTTGTAACTCGAAGTGAAATACGCCGTTCTGGCGCAAACTCTATTCCAGAAGCTTTACGCTTAGTACCCGGTGTTGATGTCGCTCAGATAGATCCAAATAAATGGGCTATTGGTATAAGAGGCTTTAATGGTCGTTTTTCCAGTAAGTTATTGGTTATGATTGATGGACGTAGCGTTTATACACCAACCTTCTCAGGCGTTTATTGGGAAAATCAAGATTACTTGATGGAAGATATTGAACGTATTGAGGTGATTAGAGGCCCTGGCGCTACGTTATGGGGTGCTAACGCAGTTAATGGCATTATTAATGTGATCACTCGTGATACAAAAAAAACTCAAGGGGGCGTTGTTTCTTTTGCAAAAGGTAATGAATTAAAAGGGTTAGGCGAACTTCGCTACGGCGGAGAATTAAGTGATACTGCAAATTATCGTGTATATGCCAAGGCCAGACATATTGATAAAGGGTTAAGTACTCAGCGAGAACAACGAGATAATGATGGAAAGTACTTTCAAGTGGGCTTTCGAGCAGATTGGCAACGTAATGATAATCAATGGTTTACCTTTTTAGGTGACACTTATAAAAATGAATTATCACAAGTACATAATGTTCCTGACTTAACGGGTCATTATACCGTTACTGAAGGAGAAATTGATAACGAAGGAGCTACCCTAGGTTTTCGTTGGAATCAGTTAACAGGGTTGAACTCCGAATTTACTGTGAATGTAAATTATGATTATTCAGATCGTAAGGAGCTTAAGTTTAGTGAGAAACGAGATACTTTTGATCTAGACTTTCAACACAAAATTATGCCAATTGATAACCATGAATTAGTTTGGGGAGCTGGTTATCGTTTAAGTTATAATGAATTTACATCAGGTCAACTAATCTCCGTTGAAGAAGCCGATGAAAGAATAGAGATTTGGAATTTTTTTGTTCAAGATGAAATTAACTTTCCTGCGATAGATTTCACTCTAACCTTAGGTACAAAGGTTGAAGGAAACAGCTACGTTGATACTGAAATGCAACCTAGTATACGTGCTAGATGGGTACCAAATGAGCGACTAACTTGGTGGTGGGCTATTTCGCGTGCTTCACGTACCCCATCACGTTTTGAAAATAGTGGTTTTACTAATGTGGATATTGTCCCTGCATTTGAACTACCCATGGATTTAAGTTTGCCCTTTCCAACGCTTATTCAATTACAAGGACAAGAGTCCTATGAAGCAGAACAGGTTGATACTTATGAATCTGGGTTGCGTTGGGTGTCTGATAATGAGTTCGCCGTCGATGTAAGTTTATTTTATAACAACTATACAAACCTTCGTAGTTATACTATTGGCACGCCTGGGGTAGAGT
>CAXIBS010000232.1:0-2915 GCA_964022585.1 uncultured Colwellia sp. | reverse complement strand
ATAAAAAATTATTTACAATATTTAGATTTAGTAAATAAGCTATCATTTACCACTACGCCACTTAGCGCCACAATTCCATTGAATGATAAAATACTTAATGTCATATCATTAAACCAGTGACCTAAAATAGCACCTACTAAGCCAAATGGAATAGCAGTCATGATGATAAAAGGTTGTACGTAAGAACGTAAAGGAATGGCTAATAAAATATAAATAGCTGCCATTGCCATGATAAATAAGCGTGACATAGAACTGGTTGTTTCGGCTTGTTCTTCTGCTTCTCCAGAGAAGTGAATAGATAAATCTGGGTAGCGACTTTCTAAATTAGGAATTAGAGATTCTTTTAATTCAGACACTAGTTCATTTGAAGAGATAATATCTTTATCGACTCGAGAACTAACATATACCGCAGGTAAACCAGAAATACGGGTAATGGTATTTTGTTGATATTCTGAGGTGATATTAGCTACCAATGAAAGTGGCAAAACCTGACCATCGGTTAAGCGTACATTAGCATTAATAACATCGCTTGCTGTTTGGCGTTCGTTTTCAGGGTAGCGAATTCTTACTTTTACCTCATCTTTGCCTCGTTGATAACGTTGTACTACCTCACCGCCAAATGCTTGTAATACTTGCTGTGAAAGGTCTGCAGTTGTTAAGCCAAGGGCGAGTCCTTGTTCAGTTACTTCAAACTTAAGTTGTGCTTGTCCTGAGTCAAAATTATCGTCAATACCACTAACTCCAGCTACTTTAGATATTGCTTGTTTTATTTCTTGTCCTGCCGCGCGTAAGGTGTTGGTATCCCATGCTTTTAATTCTACCTTAAAGTTATCTCTGCCACCAAAGCCTGAGCGAATATCGAGCTTTCTAACCCCTTCTGGTATTTTAGTGATAACTTTCCATTCACGTACAAAATCATTCAGGCTATAGGGTGATAATTCATCTAATTCTACAACTATCGCTCCTGAAAGATCACTCTCTGCTATAACCTCGATCGTTGCAATAGCGCTGCCGTCACGACCATGATCTGCCATGAGTTTTTGATCTGCTTTTTGAGCTGATTGTTCTATTATGAGTAAGTTTTTATTGGTTTGACCAAAGCTCGCATCATTTTGCATTGATATTGTTGCTTCGATAACACTACCAGGAATGTCAGGGAAGAAAGCCATTCGAACAGTGCCATTTTGGGGCATACCAATAACCAGAATAAAAATGGCAATAAAAATACACATCACAGCATAACGAAAACTGATTGACCATTTGATTGCAGGCGTGTAAATACGATCACTAAACCATTGTAATCCTTTATCTGCACCTGCTTGAATGTTTGGCCAGATATTAGTCCAACCTGATTTAGGCTTTCTATGAGTATCTAAATGGGCTAAATGCGCAGGTAAAACTAGTTTGGATTCTACAACTGAAAGCAATAAACAGATAGTCACAATGACAGCAAACTGTGCGTAAACCTGTCCCATGCCCCCGTCAACATTCGCTAAAGCAACAAAAGTCACTACGGTTGTTAATACGCCAAAAATAGTGGGAACAGCGACACGTTGGGTACCTAAAATAGTGTTTTTTAAGGTATCTCCCCGTTCTTTTCTTGTGGTATAAACGCTTTCTCCCACCACAACAGCATCATCAACAACTATACCTAGCGCCAGTATAAAACCGAACGTTGTCATTTCATTAATGGTCATGCCAGTAAAGCTATCGGTCATGAAAAATAGCGTACCGCAAAATATAAACGGTAAACCAGCAGTCACCCAAAAAGCAACACGAAGGTTTAAAAATAGTGCTAAAACTATGAATACTAAAGCAATACCGGAAAGGGCATTTTTAATTAATAATGCTAGGCGATCACGGATTAAAATACCACCATCATTCCATGTTTCTATTGATACGGTATCAGGTAATAGGGCACTGGTTTGCCACTGTTTGACAATATTATCAGCTTGATCAACAATTTTTAGTACATCGCCATATTCATCTACTTTAATTTCAACACCGATGCCAGGCATGCCGTTATAACGTCCAACAACAAAAACATCATCAGCAAAACTGTCTTTCACATCAGCAACATCACCGAGTAAAATACGAGTACCATCTTCAAGTGTCACTAGTGGGATTTTATCAAATTCTTTTTGGCTGTAGGCTTGTTCAGCTACTTTTAAATTAACCACTTTGTCAGCATTACGCAAACTGGTTGAGATAGCCGATGAAGACTCATTGTTTACAATGGTGGCAATGTCATTAAAGGTTAGTCCATAGGTTTGTAGCTTTTGTTCGTTCAACTCTATGGATATCATCGGCTCAGCTTTACCATTGATGGTGACATTTGAAATTGCAGCTTGCGCTAATAAATCTACCTTTAAACGCTCAGCTATTGCTTGTAAGGCAGTACGGTCAGTATCACCAAATATTTTGATGGAGTAAGCATGTGTTAGCCGTGTTTCTTTAGCAATAACGGCATTTTCAGCACCTGTTGGAAAGCTATAGATAGCATCAACTTTGGCATTGATATCACGTAGTAATATATCTAAGTCGTAATTAGATAAACCTTCTACAACAACTCTACTGCCACTAGCATTGGAGGTTGAAGTGATACGTTTTATGCCTTGTACCGTTGCTAATGCTTCCTCAATTTTAATCGCAATACCTTCTTCAGAAAGCTTGGCGTCGCCACTATCGTATGTCATCGAAATACTAATAGAGTCAGAGGCTCTTGGAGGAAAAGCTTCTTTTCTTAATTGATTAAATGACATCAATCCAAGAAAAATAATTGAGAGCATCAATAAGTTTGCTGCAACAGAATTACCTGCAAACCATGCAATTATGCCCCGTTGTTCATGAGGGGAGGTCATTAAATAGTCTCCTCAATTTTAGTTTCAACTTTCATATTCAATAAATAGCTAGCT
>CAXIBS010000231.1:0-2946 GCA_964022585.1 uncultured Colwellia sp. | reverse complement strand
TTTTAAAATAGCGTGAAACGCTATATCACCTTCATCGAGCTGTGGAATAAATTCACTACCAATTTTGTTTAATGGATACAGGCCAACACCAATCATTATTAGTGCTGCAAGTAATGTTATTTTTGGGTAATTTAAAACTGTTTTCAATGCAGGTAAATAAATAGCACTTAATAAACGATTAATCGGATTTTTATGTTCAGGAAGGATCTTACCACGAATGAAATATCCCATTAGCACTGGTACTAAAGTAATGGCAAGTGCCGCTGATGCAGCCATAGCATATGTTTTAGTAAAGGCTAATGGCGAGAACATGCGTCCTTCTTGTGCTTCAAGGGTAAAAACAGGTACAAAGCTGACAGTAATAATCAGCAAGCTAAAAAATAAAGCTGGGCCTACCTCTGTAGCTGATTCAACAACAACACTCCACCTGTTTTCGTTAGTAAGCGCTTTACCCTCTTCTGTTAACTTTTCTATATGCTTATGCATATTTTCAATCATCACAATTGCGCCATCAATCATGGCACCAATGGCAATAGCAATGCCACCTAACGACATGATGTTGGCATTTAGCCCTTGTAAATGCATAACAATAAAAGCAGTTAAAATTCCTACAGGCAAACTAATAATAGCCACTAGAGATGAACGCACATGAAACAAAAATAATATGCAAACTAGTGCAACAACGCCAAATTCTTCTAGTAATTTATAACTAAGATTGTCAACTGCTCGTTCAATTAGCGCTGATCTATCATAAACAGTAACAACCTCTACCCCTTCAGGTAGTCCCTGTTTTAACTGTTCTAGCTTTTCTTTTACTTTAACAATAACTTGCTGAGCATTTTCACCATAGCGCATCACAACAATGCCACCAACAGTTTCACCTTCTCCATTTAACTCAGCAATACCGCGGCGCATTTGAGGCCCAATAACAATATCAGCCACATCCTTTAAAAGTAACGGTGCACCATTGTTATTCATACCCAACGGAATATTTTCTAAATCACTAGCATTTTTAATGTACCCAGTAGCTCGCACCATATATTCGGCTTCAGCCATTTCAACAACTGAAGCACCAATTTCTTGATTACCCTGCTTTATTGCTTTTTGAATTAACGACAAAGGAATACCAAATGCACGTAATTTGTCAGGGTTAACTTGTACTTGGTATTGCTTTACCATACCACCCAGTGCACTTACCTCACTAACCCCTGCTACGGTTTGTAACTCATACTTTAAAAACCAGTCTTGAATGCTTCGTAACTGGCTAATATCATGTTTGCCACTACGATCAACTAAAGCATATAAATAGATCCACCCAACACCAGTGGCATCAGGCCCTAACTGTGGTTTTGCTGAACTAGGCAAACTAGGAGCCACTTGGCTTAAGTACTCTAAAACTCGCGATCTAGCCCAATATAGATCTGTATCTTCATCAAAAATCACATAAACATAAGAGTCACCAAAGAATGAAAAGCCACGAACAGTGGTTGCGCCTGGTACAGACAACATAGCGGTGGTTAATGGATAAGTAACTTGATCTTCAACTACTTGCGGAGCTTGCCCTGGGTAACTTGTTTTAATAATGACCTGAATATCAGAAAGATCGGGTAAAGCGTCTACTGGCGTATTTTTTATTGAATAAACACCTAAACCTATCAGAATTAATGTTGATAATAAGACAAGAAAACGATTATGTACTGACCAACGAATAATTGTTGAAATCATAACTTACTCCTGTACTTGCTTTTCAGCTAAAGTAAGTTCAGTTATGACAAAATTACCGTCACGTACTTCAAAAGTAAATTCAATTTTATTTCCTTTAATTAGTCTTTTTATATTGATGTTATCACCAGCTAGAAAGTCTAATGTTGCGGCAGGCCGTTGCCACTTTTCAATCGCTGATCGAGATATGTTTACAGTACGATCTTTACCTACTATTGAATTAATAGTACCTGTGGCTGTTGCGAAACTAACCTCAATATTTTGTGACATTTCTCCCTCATTAGAGCTCATATTCATCACTTCATGATTCATCCTCATAAAGTCAGAGGTTTTACTAGACTCTGAATCAAGTAAAAAGTGTGCCGAACTAACTACCTCTTCACCTTCATTCAAACCTGATAATATCTCTACCGAATTATTATCAAATCGACCAACTGTTACCGAAATGGATTTAAAATTACCGCCACCAAGTGCTAAAACAACTCGGTTTTGATTACCCGTCCGAATGAGTGCTTCTTTTGGAATCAATAATGCTTTTGTAGCATCACTTGTATGAATGGCAACTTGTGCAAACATATTAGGCTTAAACTCACCTAATTGATTATCTACTCGAATTCGAACCTTAACGGTACGAGTTTTGACGTCTAATGTAGGATAGATAAAATCAATTTTTCCACTAACTTCTTTACCGGGTAAGTAATCTAAACGCATCATGACTTTGGTATTCACATGCACTTGTGCTGCTTGTCGCTCAAAGACCTCAGCCTCAACCCATACTTCCGATAAATCGCCGATAGACATTAGCGTAGCTCCGGGTTTAACAAAAAAACCTGAACGTACGTTTAAGTTCTCAACGACTCCATTTTGTGGTGCATAAAAGGTGATATATTGCTGTACTTTACGCAACTTTTTCAAACTTGTTATAACAGTCTTGGGTAACTGTAACGCGACTAACCTATTTTCGGCTGCAATAATTAAGCGTTTATTTTTTCGCTCTAATGCAAGCAACAATTCTTCTTGAGCATTCACCAATTCAGGGGAGTATATATCGTAAAGAGGTTGGTTCTTTGTCACCACAGCCCCCACACTTGAGACATAAAGCTTTTCAATCCAACCATCAACACGTGGATGAATATGTACTAACTTATCTTCATCATATGTAACATAACCAACTGTATCTATTTGACTATTAATACTTTTAAATTCGGCAGTGACTGTTCGTAC
>CAXIBS010000230.1:0-2955 GCA_964022585.1 uncultured Colwellia sp. | reverse complement strand
TTGCACTTACTTCAATTGATTAATGATATTTTAGATTTAAGTAAGATTGAAGCAAATAAATTTGAACTAGAAAACCGACAACAAGATTTACATGAAATAGTGGATAAATTAAATGGTATTTTTACCGAGCAAGCACAGCGCAAAAACTTATCCTTTACAATAACTCACCGCTTACCAAGCCCTTTTATTATAAATATTGATGGGCTGAGACTGAAACAAATACTGATAAACCTATGCTCTAATGCAATCAAGTTTACGAGTGAAGGTTGGGTTACGTTAGATATTGGTATTATGGATAAAACGCTTCTCTTTACTGTTACAGATACTGGCATTGGTATGAATGAAGAACAGCAAAAGAAAATCTTTAATAGCTTTACGCAAGCAGATAGTAGTATTAACAGACGATTTTCTGGCTCTGGATTAGGCTTGTTTTTGTCTGAACAGTTAGCCAAAGTCATGTTAGGCCAAATTACCGTTACAAGTGAAATATATCAAGGAAGTACATTTGTGTTTAGCTTACCTTATGATGAAACGTATTCTAAACCAGTAAGTTTTGAGAAACATACTGAAGATGTTTCTCGTATTTCTACTAATAAAAAACGTTATAAAGGAAAAATTCTGCTTGCTGATGATCACTATGACAATAGGCGTTTAATTGCGCGGTTATTAGAAAGCTTAGGCTTAGAAGTATTAAGTGCGAGTAATGGGAGAGAAGCGATTGAGTTATGTATTAAACATAAGCCAACGTTAACCTTGCTTGATATACAAATGCCTGAAATGGATGGAATGCAAGCGTTGAAAAAACTACGTGGTTTGGGATGTACTTATCCCATTTATGCTTTAACTGCGAATGCTATGTCTCATGAAATCCAACAATATTTAGCTCTGGGTTTTGATGGTCACTTAAAAAAGCCGATAGAAAGAAAAACATTTATAGCGACTATAGACCAATACTACCCTGAACAAGCTATCACAGAAGAAGAGCAAGCGAGTAGTTTTGATGATATCGACATATCAGATCTTAAAGAGTCTTTTGTAAATAACTTAGCGCAAGACAAGCTTGATATTTCACAGCACATCAATGCTAAGGATTATCATAGCCTTAGCAGAGCAGCCCATAAAATAGCAGGGGCAGCAAAAATGTTTGGTTTTACAGAATTATCGCAAAGTGCTCTTGAACTAGAACATGAAATTAAATTAGAACATATTGATGTTGTAGAAGACTTAACTCATTGTTTATTAGATGAAATTAATCTAGTTCAGCATACAGCTAGCACAAGTGAGTAACTAGGCAATAACAAGAGCTATAACTTGAGTACTTTTTTTGTGTACAATAAAGAAATATTCACCCAAATAAAATAACCTTAACTTTAGGATTTTCAAATGGCTAGAGAACAGTTTGGTATTTGCGCTGAGCCTAATTTACATGGCAGTTACTTACTTTTTAATGTACTGGATGATAAAAATGCTTTTATCCGTACAGCATTATCACGCTTACCTGCATTATTTGAAGATTATGCTGATCAATATTCAGAAGCCAACTTAACCGGTGTTGTTGCGATTGGCGCAAATTATTGGGATGAATTTTACCCTCAGGCTCGTCCTATTTTTTTAGAGCCTTTCCCAACAATGCACAGTGAAGATCGTGTAGCACCTAGTAATAATGTAGATATTTATATTGAAATTCGTAGTGATCGTGGAGATGTTAATCATATAGTTTCTTCGAAGGTTTGCCAGCTATTTGCTGATAGTGTTGAATTGATTGAACAAATACAGGCATTTCGTTATTTAGATGGACGTGATTTAACCGGCTTTGTTGACGGTACTGAAAATCCAACAGGTATGCACCGAAGAGATGTTGCCTTAGTAAAAGATACTGAAGATATTATTTTTTCTGGTGGTAGTTATTTACATACACAACGGTATGAACATAATTTAACACTGTGGAATTCATTAAAAGATAAAGAGCAAGAAGATACATACGGACGTACAAAATTAGATAATATTGAGTACGCAAGTGAAGATAAGCCGTTAACCGCTCACACTAAGCGTACAAATTTAAAAGACGAACAAGGGAATAGCATTGAAATTTTAAGGCAAAGCATGCCTTATGGTGACATGAAGTGCCAAGGGTTATTTTTTGTGTCTTATTGTCATTCACCTCGACCATTTACTTTGATGCTAGAAAGTATGATTTATGGAGATGGGCATGGGCATGTTGATCACTTACTTAAATATACTCAGGCAGAAACCGGAGCCGCTTTTTTTGCCCCTAGCTTAACTTTTTTACTGGAACTAGCACCATCGACTGACAACAATGACGGGCTATAGCTAATAAATTTTATTCAATATCTAATGGATCAGCAGATAATATAATACCTGTATTATCTGCATAAATATGATCGTCAGGTAAAATAGTTACGCCACCAAAGTTAATGGCTACATCACTTTCACCAAACTCGTTATCACTTGCACCTACAGGGATAGACACTAAGCCCTGAATACCAAGCTCTACTTCTTCTATAGAATCTACGTCACGTACGCTACCGTAACAAATAATACCTTCCCAACCATTTTGAGCTGCCGTTTCAGCGATATTAATATCTATAAGTGCACGTCTTGTTGAGCCACCACCATCAATCACTAACACTTTGCCTGTGCCGTTTGTTGAAATGGTTTGCTCAATTAATCCAGTACCCTCGAAACACTTTATAGTAACAACCTTGCCCCCAAAGGAGTGTCGGCCACCATAGTTACTAAAAATAGGATCAATAACATCAATTAAGTCAGCATAGATATCACATAGTTGCGAAGTATTATATTCCATAACAAAGCTCTTTTAATAGATAACAAAACTATTACAGTATAGCTTGTTAAGTTGAAATGAGAATAAAAAAAGCCATTTGAAATAACTTTCAAATGGCTTTGCTATTTATAGGTAATGTAAAGCAACTT
>CAXIBS010000229.1:0-3004 GCA_964022585.1 uncultured Colwellia sp. | reverse complement strand
CAAACCCTGTATAAAGTTCCCCGTTAGCTAATGGGTAACGCTTAGCAAACTCATAGAAGCAGCTAGGAATCTCTAACGTAACATCAGAAAAATCAATGGTCGCTTTGTCAGCTAAAGTAGAAGATTGTTCAAGTTTAACGCTCTCATCACCTTTAATTTCACCTCCAGTGCTGTTTAAAGCATAGCCAGCATTTTTAAGCGTGTTATTAACATCTATAATGCTGTCAAAGCCTTCAAGGTGGTTTATGCTTACTGTGAAATGATTTGCACGGTAACCCCAAGCAGCTAACCATGCTGCGTATTCACTGGTTGCGAGTAAGGTGTTGTAGTCAGTTGAACTGATTTCCCAAGGTCGACCAGAGTAAAGAAAATTAGCTTTCTCGCTAACATCATCAGGTAATTGGTTAACAAGGTTATGAATAATTTGCTGTATTTCATCGGAAAACTCTTCTACTCGTAGTTCACTAATAAAGACTTTAGGCATAGTGTTAATACTGTGCTCAAAATGTTTTGCCGTTAGCTTTTTAGCTGCAAAATCATATTGGCCACATTCTCTATAACCAATAGAGGTTAGATGTTGTGCTAACTTATCTAAATTAACTTTTTCAATATTGAAAGTACGGTAAGCCACATGATCGTTAATAACATCATGTCCATTACCAAGTAACTGGTGAATTTTGTTTGCTGAAGGGGTTACGGTTAAATATTGTTGCCAAATATTGTCGAATAGTGCTGTTACTTTCGTCGTCATAATTATTCCTATAGAGCTAAATTAATATATAAGTAAAGTATCTATTCATCTCATCAATTTATTTCAAGATGAATAGTTACTAATTAAGTTGTCTATGGCAGCGAATGAAAGTCTAAGGTATTAAATATTAATGACAGCATAAGCTACCATTTAGATTTATAGCTGATCGATACTTTTGAAGAAGCAAGGACGAAACCCTGCTTCTCTTTTTTTTGCAAAAATAAAAGTATCTTTTAGCATGTTAAAGTTTGATACCAGGGCTTAATGTTGCAGGTAATGTCACTTTGTCAGCCTCTACTGAAGCAACAGGGTAAGCACAGTAGTCTGCTGCATAAAATGCACTAGCTCTGTGATTACCACTTGCTCCAATGCCACCAAAAGGAGCAGCACTACTCGCACCCGTAATAGGTTTATTCCAATTCACAATACCTGCGCGAATACGCTTGAAAAAGTGATTATATAAATCTTCACTATCGCTAAGTAAACCAGCAGATAAACCAAAGCTTGTATTATTGCCTTCATCAATAGCTGCATCAAAATCAGTGTAACGATACACTTTTAATAATGGGCCAAAGTATTCTTCATCAGGAACATCAGCAACAATATTCGTCACATCAACTATACCTGGAGAAATAAAGCCTGTGTTGGCTTCAATGTGTTTTAATTCAAGCAATGAGTTAGCGCCCAAATCAATTAACTTACTCTGTGCCGCTATTAAGCCTTGGGCAGCTTTTTCTGAAATCATAGAACCGATAAAAGGTTGTTCTTCATCGTCAAAGTAGCCAATTTTTAATGCTTTTGTTGCTTCAATAAGTTGAGCTAAAATAGCATCGCCTTGTTCGTTTTCTTCAATAAATAAACGACGAGCACAAGTGCAGCGTTGGCCTGTAGTAACAAAAGCAGATTGAATAATATCGTGAACAACGGCTTTTACATCACTGACTTCTTTTACAATAAGTGGGTTATTACCACCCATTTCTAACGCTAATATTTTTCCAGGTTGGCCGCCAAACTGCTCATGTAAATAATGACCAGTTGCAGAACTACCAGTAAAAAATAAGCCATCGATCATCTTGTGACTGGCTAATGCTTTACCTGTCTCTATTTCACCCTGAACAAGGTTAATTACACCAGCAGGAAGCCCTGCAGCTTGCCAAATTTTTAATACTTCTTCCGCCACTTTTGGTGTTAATTCACTTGGTTTAAATACAATAGTATTACCAGCAATAAGTGCAGGTACTATATGGCCATTTGGCAAATGACCTGGAAAGTTATAAGGACCAAAAACAGCAACAACACCATGAGGTTTATGACGAATAAAAGCTTTTGCTCCAGGCATAGAGTTTTCAGTTGTGCCTGTACGCTCTTTGTAAGCATTTAAAGAAATATTGATTTTACCAACCATAGCGCCAACTTCACCCAGTGTTTCCCAAAGGGGCTTACCTGTTTCTAGGGCAATAGTATTGGCTAGTGCTGTTTTATTTTCGCCTAGCAATTCTGCAAATTTTGTGATGATACTAACGCGATCATCTAAATTGAGTGCTGACCAAGTTTCAAATGCACTGCGGGCGCTTTTAATCGCTTGCTCTACTTGTTCTGGAGATGCTGTTTTTCCTTGCCAGATAATATCGTTACGCGCAGGGTTAACTGAGCTTATGTTGTGACCTAAACCGGCTTGCCATTGACCATCAATAAGTTGGACTTTATCTGAATAATTGGTAGACATATTTATTCCTATTCTAATTTAGGCTATTAGTTTGTAAGAAGGCGAACCCAATCACCTTGCTGTACTTGTAGCGCTTGTGCTGTTTCATTGGTGATCACCACTTGATTAGCGGTTTCACGTAATGTTAATTTAATTTGTGTTGCGCGAAAATTCTCAACTTGCGTATTACAGACAATATATTTTTGATTACTTTCTCCACCACATGAGTCGTCAATTAACACTTGGTATTTACGACTATCACGAATCGCTCTTATTTGCTTTAATTCTGCTTCAACGGTAGGACCAGCATCAAAAATATCAATATAACCACGACGAGAAAAACCTTCAGCTTCAAGCAAACGTAATGCAGGCACAGTATTACTATGTACCTTGTTAATAACCTGCTGAGCTTCTTTACTGAGTAAATTTACATAAACTGGGTATTTGGGCATTAATTCAGCGATGAAATCTTTATTACCTATACCTGTGAGATAATCGGCTTTTGTGAATTGAATAGATAAAAAATGCTCTTCAAGCCAATCATAAAA
>CAXIBS010000228.1:0-3014 GCA_964022585.1 uncultured Colwellia sp. | reverse complement strand
TCTTCAACCAAACGATTATTGTCTTTAAGAAACTGTGAACGTTCTTTTAATTCAATTTTAATTTTATCAACAGCAGCTAAAATTTTATCTCTTGGCGTTGCATAATGAGTTTTAGGATAAACAGTAACCCGTGCTAACTTACGTTCAACTTGCCCCGTTAAAGGATCAAATTGACTAATTCGTTCAATCTCTTCATCAAAGAGTTCAAGCCTGAGTGCTAAACGATCTGACTCCGCAGGAAATACATCGATAACATCACCTCGCACTCGATATGTTGCCCGTGCAAAAGCAACATCATTACGCGTATATTGTAGCTCTGCTAAACGACGTAGAATATCCCTTTGATTAATAATGTCCCCTTGACTGATATGTAACATCATTTTTAAGTATGAGTCAGGATCACCCAAGCCATAAATAGCAGAAACAGAAGCAATTATAATGACATCACGGCGCTCTAAAAGCGCCTTAGTAGCAGACAAACGCATTTGTTCAATATGTTCGTTCACAGAAGCATCTTTTTCAATAAATGTATCCGTTGTAGGCACATAAGCTTCTGGTTGATAGTAATCATAGTAGGAAACAAAATACTCAACAGCATTATTCGGAAAAAATTCTTTCATTTCCCCATACAATTGCGCTGCTAACGTTTTGTTTGGTGCTAACATCATTGTTGGGCGATTCAAGTTTTCAATAACTTTAGCAATAGTAAAAGTTTTACCTGAGCCAGTTACCCCCAACAACGTTTGATGAGCTAACCCACAATCTATGCCTTCAAGTAATTGCCTAATAGCAGTGGGTTGATCACCAGCGGGGATGTAATCTGATTGTAAAGTAAAAGGTTTAGGTGTTGACTCTTTTAAGGTTCCACTTTTCAAGATGACTCTTCCTGTACTTTCTGCTCAACCATAAATTCATCCTTACTAAACTGGTTTGAGAACAATCGATAAGAAATAGTCGCCATAACCAAGTTTCCTAAAAGCGCCCCAACAAAAAAGCCATTTAAGCCATAAAAATAACTTCCCAATGAGGCTAAAGGAACATAACAAATAAATAACCGAATAAAACTTAACAATAAAGCGACCATAGGTTTATGCAAGGCATTAAAAGAAGAGTTTGTTAAGATAATCACACCTTGAAAACCATAGCCTAATGGCAGTATCCAGATAAATAACACAATAATATCGGCAACCTTTTCTTCTTTAGCAAAGGCTGAAGCAACCCAAGGAGCACTAATAATAAGTAAAACATAAATCAAAACTTGCCAAAGCAACACAAATTTAATTGACGCTTTATAGGCATCCCTCACTCGGTGCATATGACCTGCACCAAAGTTTTGGCTGATAAACGGTGGTAATGTCATGGACAGTGCTAAAACAAGTAGACATGCAATTGACTCAATTCTAGAGCCTACGCCAAAAGCAGCCACTACAGACTCACCATAAGTTGCAGCGATAGCAGTCATAATTGCTGCAGCGATGGGAGTTAGCATATTAGCACCTGCCGCAGGTAAGCCTATTTTTAAGATAGTACGACACGAAGAAAAAAACTGTGCAGCATTTAACAAATGAGTATGAATTAAATTTTTCTGTTTAGTTAATACATATAAAGCAAATGCTAAACCAAATAACCAAGAAATAAACGTTGCTATTGCAGCACCTTGGATGCCCATGGCCGGAACTGGACCAAAGCCAAAGATAAAAATAGGATCTAGAATCGCATTAATTAACCCTGCTCCGCCCATAATCATGCTTGGTGTTTTAGTATCTCCTGACGCACGAAGTATGGCATTACCAATCATAGGCCCAATCAAACAAACACTACCTACATACCAGATATCCATATACTCATGGATTAAGGGCAATAGCGAAGCTTGAGCACCCAATAATGAAAATAATTCATCAGTGAATAAAAATCCTAAAAATGAAAGCAGCATAACAATTATGCCCGCTAAATAAAAAGCGGCTGTAGCTGAGTCTTTTGCCGCTTCTTGATCATCTCGACCAAGAAATCTTGCAATAACGGCAGAGGTACCAATTCCTAGGCCTATCATTAAGCTAATAACACTAAAAGTAACAGGGAAGGTAAAACTAATAGCAGCTAAAGGTTGAGTACCAAGTAAGCTAACAAAAAAAGTGTCAATTAAATTAAATGTCATCAATAAAACCATTCCATAAATCATCGGAATGGTCATTCTTTTTAATGTACTAGCAACAGGATCTTTTAATAAGTTTACCGGCTGCTTCTTTTGCATAGCTACTTTGTTAGATGTCATTAATAAACTTTATTAGAAGTGAGGTGAGCATAGTTCATGCTGTTATTTTCTATTGTAATCAAATACCAAAGAAATGCACAGTAAATGCTGTCAAATATATCTTTGGTTAAAAATTAAGCCAAATAGTCATAAAAACAACATAAACACTGTAAGTTGTTGATATAAAAATACTTAAATATATTTAAAAGAAACTATTGACTTGACCACAGGCTATGTAAACCGAGAACAAAATGAATTATTACAAATTAATTAACATAGTTATCCACAAGTATGGTGGATAACTAGCTGTTTTATCCTTAAGAAAAACAATTGAAACTTGATGGTTATAAAATTACCAAAATGTGCTGATAAACTAACTTTAATGAACGCTAATTAAGCAAACAAACTAATATCTCAATTTTTTTAATTTTTGTGTTGACACTAAGCGCACAGGTCTTTATTATTCCGCCCCGTTAGCCAAGTTGGTTAACAAACTATTCGAAAGAAAAGTTATTCCCCAATAGCTCAGTTGGTAGAGCGATGGACTGTTAATCCATGTGTCACTGGTTCAAGCCCAGTTTGGGGAGCCACATTGTAAAAATGAGTTATTACACGCTCAAGTAAAAGTTTATTCTCTAAGTCCTAATTGGTAGAGCTTAGGAGGTTAGCTACTGTTAATCTATGTAGTTTAATCATAAACAAAAAGAATTATTCCCCAATAGCTCAGTTGGTAGAGCGATGGACTGTTAATCCATGTGTCACT
>CAXIBS010000227.1:0-3048 GCA_964022585.1 uncultured Colwellia sp. | reverse complement strand
AGATGCATGTAAATTTCGAATTGTTTTCAATAAATCATATTACCTAATTATGTTGCGACCTTTTGCTCATGTGGATTGGCTGGTGAATGCGTTATGAAACATTTTGAAGATAAAGTTGTTAAAGAGATCTCTAAACTCACTTGTGACGGCTGTGGTGAACAAGCAACCCCAGATGATTCTTCCTTTTATGAGTTTATTAGTGTTAGCCATAAGTGCGGCTATGACAGTATTCATGGTGATGGCAATCAAATCAGTATTGATCTCTGCCAGAAGTGCTTTGTCGATATGTGCGGTGATAGCTTGACTGTTATTGATCCTAATGATGAAAAGCATGATAGTGGTTTACGAATTGATGTAAAAGATATCTTGTCAGCAAATAAAATAAATGATCAGAAAGAGTTAACGTCTGGGTTAAAGCGGCTTGATCAACTGTGGGATGCTCAACATCTTTCAGAATCTGGAGGTGAGTTTCATCAACTAGTTGACTTGATTACTGCTTTTGAAGGGAAAAGTTGGGATTCATATTTTGGAACAGTTGATGTTGCATCAGATGATTTTATGTCGGAGCGTGCAATTACTGTTGGTAAATCTTAACAAAGTGGTATTAACAGTAGTAGGTATTAACGATTTATATTCTGCCTGCATAACCTTAAAAAGATTAACTATCTAGTGACTTAATGATCCCACATGCTTCAATAGTATTGTTTGAACCACAAGCACTTGCCATCTGTTGTAACTCTGCTTTAAGCGCTCTTAATTCTTTCATGCGCTTATTCACTAATGCGAGTTGCTGATCAATTAATGCATTAACGCTAGAGCAGCTTTCTTCTGGCTTATTTTTTAATTCGATAAGACGTTTAATATCATTGAGTGATATATCTAGGCTGCGACAATGTTTTACGAATTCCAATTGTTTTAGTGCTTTACTATCATACAGCCTAAAATTACCTTCTGAACGGTTTGGATTTAACAGCAATCCTTCTCTTTCATAATATCTAATTGTCTGTATTGAACAACCTGACTTTTTTGAGAACTCGCCTATTTTCATAAAATTCCCTAACAAACTTGACTCTATAGTTACTATAGGATTTATAGTAATAATATACAAGTTAACCGGAGTATAAAATGGCTGAGAAATATTTAAATAATACGAATGTTGTTAATTTTGAACACAAGAATATCCAATCTCTTATTAATAAACGAGGGTGGAAAAATTTGGATGATTTCAACAAAATTGGTGCCGCTTATCAGTTTGTAAAAGATGAGATTCTCTTCGGCTATAATGAAAGCGATGATATTGCAGCAAGCGATGTGCTAGCAGATGGTTATGGGCAATGTAATACTAAGGGTAATCTATTAATGGCACTCTTGCGTGGATTAGGTATCCAGTGTCGTTTCCATGGTTTTACCATTGTTCAGCAATTACAAAAAGGTGCCATTCCCAGCTATATATTTTGGCTAGCACCTAAATATATTATCCATAGTTGGGTAGAAGTTTATTTTGATGGGCGCTGGATTAATTTAGAGGGCTTTATATTAGATAGGCAATACTTAACCTCACTACAGCAGAAGTTTAACCAAGAAAAAGATGATTTTTGTGGTTATGGTGTTGCGACAAAGTGCTTTTCATCACCAGATACAGATTGGCGTGGAGAGGATACCTATATTCAAAAAGAAGGTATCCATGACGACTTTGGACTTTATAATTCCCCTGATGAATTTTACCTAGAAAAAGGCACAAATTTATCAGGAGTAAAACGTTGGTTGTATCAACGCGTGATCCGTCATTTGATTAATATGAATGTATCAAAAATTAGAAATACAAAAGCACTGGAGGTACAAAATGCACAACCATAGTCACAGTCACCATCATGAAAAAAACGACCGCATTGGTTGGGCGTTTTTTCTTAATGTGATATTTACTATTATTGAATTTATTGGCGGTTGGCTAACCAACAGTACCGCGATAATGGCTGATGCAGTTCACGATCTTGGTGATAGTCTTTCAATAGGTTTTGCGTGGATTTTAAGTCGTTTTTCAGATAAAGAAGCATCAGACAAATTCAGTTATGGTTATCGCCGACTTACACTTTTTGGTGCATTGGTAAATAGTATCGTTTTGATTATTGGTTCTATTTGGGTTTTATTTGAAGCAATACCGAGGTTGTCCAATCCTGAAATGCCTGTAGTTGAGGGGATGCTGGGACTTGCCATACTCGGTGTTGTCGTTAACGGATATGCGGTATTTAAATTAAAAGCGGGTGAAACACTAAATGAAAAAGTGCTGACATGGCATCTACTTGAAGATGTACTTGGCTGGGTTGCTGTTCTTATTGTTTCTGTCGTACTTTTTTTTGTTGAACTGCCAATTTTAGACCCTTTATTATCAATTGGCTTCACGCTATTTATCTTATTTAACGTTTTTAGAAACTTGAAATCAACGTTGGTACTTTTTCTTCAAGCGGCACCAGAAAAAGAGACCCAAGAACGTATTAAACAATCATTAATGGAATTTCCAGAAGTTAATGGTATCCATCACATGCACTTTTGGTCACTAGATGGTGAAAGTCACGTTTTAACAGCTCATCTTGAGCTGAGTGACAACTTTGAAGTTGAAAACTTAATTAGACTTAAACAAGAAGTTGCAACTAAATTAGCTTCCTATCATTTATCGCATACGACGATAGAGTTTGAGTTTTTAAATGAAAGTTGCCGAGACGATGCGAATTAAACTTTAAAAGTTGAAATAAAAAAGATTAAATATAAAAGCAGCTTAAACATAAATTAAGCTGCTTTTGGGGCATTAAATTTCGTCAGATTGCTGTTTACTAATCTCTGAGCCATGCGCCCACTGATATAAAACAGGTAATACAAACAAAGTTAAAATGGTAGAAGATACAATACCGCCGATAACAACTGTTGCTAGTGGTCGTTGTACTTCTGCTCCAATTCCAGTGTTTAGCGCCATTGGAATAAAACCTAAACTTGCAACTAGTGCCGTCATTAAAATAGGTCTTAAACGAATGATGGCACCTTCAATGATCGCTA
>CAXIBS010000226.1:0-3090 GCA_964022585.1 uncultured Colwellia sp. | reverse complement strand
TACATTCACCACATTCTGGTGTGTATAGAGGAATAACATGATCACCTACTTGTACACTGGTAACTCCCTCACCTACTTGCTCAACAATACCACCACCTTCATGGCCTAAAATAGCAGGAAATATTCCTTCAGGATCTTCTCCAGATAAAGTGAAAGCATCTGTGTGGCATACACCGGATGCAATAACCTTAATCAATACTTCGCCTTTTTTTGGAAGCATTACATCTACTTCTTCAATAGATAAGGGTTGATTTGCTCCCCAAGCAACTGCAGCTCTCGATTTAATAAACTGATCGGTCATATTATTCTCACTTTTTTAAGGGTATGTAATTGATGATTACTTCATTTTAACAGCCAGAATTATCATGACTGCTTTTTTGACATATCATATTTTTTGTATGAGTCATTATATCTATTTCTAAAACAATGATAATATAGCGCTTTGGTAAATGACTTTTACATATAGGTAATAATGATGCAGTGGGAAGGAATTAGTGAATTTGTCAATGTAGCCGAAACTGAGAGCTTTACTCAAGCATCAAAGAAGTTGGCTATTTCTACCGCTCAAGTTAGCAGGCAAGTTAATGCATTAGAAAAACGCCTAAATATCAAACTGCTATATAGAACAACTCGTAAAGTTTCGCTCACTGAAGAGGGGCAAATATTTTATCAACATTGTCGTGGTGTACTTGATGGATTGAACGCTGCAGAAAGAGCCATCACTAATTTACAGTCTACACCTCAGGGTAAAATCAAACTTACTGCACCTGTTACCTATGGCGAGCAGCATATTTTGCCCTTAATAAATAACTTCATGAAAAAGTACCAAGATATTGAAGTAACAGCTTATTTAACAAATCAACAACTTGATTTAATGAATGAAAATTTTGATTTAGCTATTCGTTTGGGTAAATTAAGTGACTCATCAATGATGGCAAAAAAGTTGGCTAAACGTACAAATTATGTATGTGCATCACCTGCTTATCTCGATAAATACGGAATTCCACATTCTTTATCAGAATTAAATAAGCATAATTGCTTATTGGGTACGCGTGAATATTGGCATTTTAGTGATTCAGGTAAAGAGAAAAATATTCGAGTTAAGGGAAATCTACGTTGTAATAGTGGTTTTAGCTTAGTGGATGCTGCATTAAAAGGTTTAGGAATCGTGCAATTACCAGATTACTACATCAAAGATCACCTAGCTAAGGGATCTTTGATTTCAGTATTAGATAACTACAAAGCTCCAGATGAGGGTATTTGGGCTGTATATCCACAAAATCGTCACCTTTCGCCTAAGATCAGGTTATTGGTAGAGCACCTAATAACCCACGTATCATAAAGGTTTAGAATTAAATTTTTTTCACTTAAGTAATTAATTCAATTACAGGTGTTATCTTGGTAAGAAAAAAATCATAAATATACAAAATAACGTAATACCCCAGAAAGCTTTTACAAAAAACTTTATTTTTGTTTGCTTATCTTTAGGATGCTTTGTTGGCAATGCCATACCACAATGACTACAGTTTTCATTGCTACTATCATTTTCAACTTCACAATAAAGGCATTTTTTAGTTTGTTGACTCATGATGACACCCTTATTGAGTAGTTAATTGATGGTATAGTTGTGGTAAACGCACTGGGAGTTGCTCAGGCCTATGAATTACTGTGAATCCATCGCTACCAAATAGATATGGGAGATAGTCTTGCGCATCAGTATCTATGGTTATGCAAAAAGGTTTAATACCTAACTTTTTCGCTTCACTTATTGCCTCATGAGTATCTTCTATCCCAAAACGTCCTTCGTAATGGTCAATATCATTTGGCTTGCCGTCTGTAATAATGAGTAATAATTTTTCACTACTTCTTTGTTCATTAATAACTTTTGTTGCTTGACGTATCGCCGCGCCCATTCGAGTGTAGAATCCAGGTTTAATAGCCTGAATACGACCACGAATTTGATCATCATAACGTTCATTAAAGTTTTTCAGCATAGTGAAACGTACATGGTGTCGCTTAACTGAGGAGAAACCATACATAGCAAAGTTATCACCAACTGATTCAAGTGCTTCGCCAAAAAGTAACATACTGTCTTTTACCACATCAATAACTCTAGCCTCATCATTGAGATGTGCGTCTGTAGACATAGATAAATCGGCTAATAATAAGCAAGATAAGTCACGATTATTTCCCCTAAAAGATTTATATAATCCTCTTTGAGCTGTAGGAGAAATTTTGCTCTCGACATGAAAGTCTAACCATGCGCTTAAGTCTAACTCTTCACCTTGCGGCTCTGCTTTTAACCAATAACGAACACTACGTAATTGCTCAAACTGTGCTTGAATGGTTTTCGCTAATTTTTGTAATCTAATAGGAAGTTTTTCAGCAACAGCTCCCTTAGGTAGCATTGGTTGTAATAAGCAACGATCCTCTACTAGGCTATGCGACTTGTAATCCCATTCTGGTAATTTAAGGCCATCACCTAATGGAATGTCATCTTCAGAAGCCGATGGTAAATCAAGATCAATTTTTATTTGCGCACTTCGTTGTTGCTCTTGCTCTTTTGCTAAAGTAATTTTATCAAGATCATCTGCTGTGTTTGCCGCATCTTCATCATCGTCACTATCATCGCAGCCCCTATCAAGTTTGGAAAACTCACTCCATGAAAATAAGCTTTCTAATCTAAAGATCATCATGCCTTCTTTTTCAGATGGAGCATCAGTGCGTTCTGCTTTTTTACGACTAGTTTCCGCTTTTTTAACTGCTTTGTTTTCTTGATCTTCAGCTTCTTTCTCTTCATCAGCTTCTTGATAAACAGGCATCGCCAAATCATCAGCACTTGATGAAGGGTATAACCATAAGTAAACAGGTTTTGGGGCAAAATTTACTATTGGAAATTCACTAACAGATCCCGGATTTAAAATAGCCTTAACAATGGCTTGTTCCATTTCTTTTTCTGCTTGGGGAAGGCTTTCTATATCGGCTCTGCTGGCGACAAAAGCCTTGGCTAAGCGTTGGTAGCGACGAGCCAAAGCAGGAAACCTTTCCAAAATGTCTATCACTCATGCTTGGTTATCTTGAGCCCAATGA
>CAXIBS010000225.1:0-3134 GCA_964022585.1 uncultured Colwellia sp. | reverse complement strand
ACATTGCTAAGCTTCTATTTAGAAAAGCCCGCAACACTGTTGCGGGCTTTTTGCTGTCTGTCAAAAAAAATAACTGCAATAGTTCGAGCATTTAAAGTCTAAAATAGAATATGATTCTTATTCTGCTTTAACTGGTGTAGATTTAAATATTAAGTACAATGTTCACATTTAAAATATTTGTAAATTTCTTATGAAATTAAGCCAACAGTTCCTCTTACAAAATTGTAATAGCTTTAACGTTGCAGCTATTACGCCAACAATTTACTTTCCTGAGTCATACTCAGATTTAAAAAGCCTACCTGATTTGTGTAATGACCCTTTCTACATTTTAGGAGATGGAAGTAACACCCTTTTTGTAGATCAACAAGCACCTATAATTATAAAACCCAGCTTTGAGGGGGTTACCTTTTTAGAAACACCCGACTCATACATTGTTAAAGCTGGAGCTGCTGAAAATTGGCATGATTTGGTGTGCCTATGCATAGAAAAAGGAATATATGGACTAGAAAACTTAGCATTAATTCCAGGAAGTGTTGGAGCTGCTCCTGTACAGAATATTGGTGCTTACGGTTTAGAAATTGCAGATTTTTGTATCGAAGTAAGTTGGTTTGAATTTTCATCCAAACAAATAAAAATGTTAAATAATAAACAGTGCAACTTTTCTTATCGAGAAAGTATTTTTAAACAAGAGCTCTATAATAAAGGAATAATTACTGAAGTTGTGTTTGAATTACCAAAAGCATGGAAAGCTAATCTATCCTATGCAGGAATAAGTGAACTTGGTAAAGACTGCTCAGCAAAACAAGTAATGGAACGAGTGATAAGTTTACGTCAGAACAAACTTCCTGATCCGGCAGTCTTACCTAATGCCGGTAGCTTCTTTAAAAATCCAATTATTAGCGAATCGCAGCTTGAAGACTTGCAAGGTAAATATCCAGATATCCCGCATTACAGGCAAGCAAATTGCTTAGTAAAGCTAGCAGCAGGATGGTTGATAGAAAAAGCAGGTTTAAAGGAGTTTAGTGATCAAGGTGTTGGAGTGCATGATAAGCAGGCCCTTGTTATAGTGAACTACTCAAGTATTAACGGTAAAGATATTGTTGTGTTAGCAAAATACATTCAGAAAAAAGTGTTATCACAATTTGAAATAGATATATCGCCTGAAGTAAGAATGGTAACGGCAAAAGGTGAAAAGGACTTTGATGAAGTATCTACACAAATAGAGAGTAATTAGCATGGCAAAAGCAGTAAGAGAACATCTAATTAAAGCATTAGCAGCTGGTGACTTTGTCTCTGGACAAGAAATGGGTGAGCAGTTAGGAATTAGCCGTACAGCTATATCTGCACATATCAAAGCACTGACGAACATAGGGTTAGATATTTTTAGTGTGACAGGGAAAGGTTACAAGTTAGCACAACCACTGTTTCTGCTTGATAAAAAGAAAATACTGGCATTAATATCTAAAGAAAGTAATACAGACATTCTTCCTGAAGTAGAAGTACATACCCTCATTGATTCTACAAATGACTATTTGATGCGCCGCTTACCTAATCAGCTAATGCAGGGACAAGTGTGTTTAGCTGAATACCAGAGTGCAGGAAGAGGGAGACGAGGGCGTCAGTGGATATCTCCTTTTGGCTCTCAAATTTATTTATCTATGTACTGGTATTTAGAAGAAGGTTTATCTGGTGCAATGGGGTTAAGCTTGTTGAGTGCGTTAGCGGTGAGTGATGCTGTACGCGCAATTAGCGGTATCCAAGTGCAGTTAAAGTGGCCAAACGATATTTATATTGATGGGGTTAAGCTTGCAGGGATATTGATTGATCTTGAAGGACAAGCTTTAGAACCAAGTCACAGTGTTATTGGTATAGGGTTAAATTTAGATATGCCAGCAGAGGCTGCAGCTAAAATTGATCAAAGATGGACCGATCTACAGAGTCACAGTGAAACAGATCTCGACAGAAATGATTTAAGCGCAAAATTGATATCTTGTTTACATTCTAGATTAGCTCAATACCGGAGTGAAGGATTAGTATCTATGCTGGATGAGTGGAATCAATATGATATCTATCTTAATAAACAGGTTAAATTATTGACTGGAGAACGTGTCACAAAAGGGATTTGTAAAGGTATAAACAACCAAGGTGCATTACTACTGGAAGTTGATGGCCAAGTTAAGGCTATTTATGGTGGAGAAGTGAGCCTTAGAGGTGATGAATGATTGCATTAGTTGATATTGGAAATACCCGAACAAAGTTTTGTCTGGAAAACCAAGGAAATAGAGGGGTAGTAACTTCAGTTGCTAATGAATTACTTTCAACGGATTATTTTACAGCTAATTTTAGCGGTGTTGAGAAACTGATTGTTGCAAGTGTAAGTCGAAACGAATTGACTGAGCGAATTCAGTATTGGTGTGATAAGTATAATATAGCTTATCAGCAAGTTGTTACAGAAAAGCAGAAAAATGAAGTTGTCTCAGCTTATAGCGTACCGAGCCAGTTAGGGGTTGATCGTTGGTTAACATTACTGGCAACAAATGCTTTATATCCGAATAAAAATGTTTTGATTGTTGATGCAGGAACAGCAACAACAATTGATATTCTTTCTTGTAATGGGCAGCACCTAGGAGGCTGGATATTGGCAGGAATAGACATGCTATTTAATTGCGTGTTAGATAATACGAGTCAAGTTAAAGCAAATGTTGTCCACACAGCGAGTTTATCTTTTGGGTCAAGTACAACTGAAAATGTTAATAATGCTACATGGGCAGCCACTGTTGGGGCAATCAATTTAGCAATAACTCAAAGTGAGCAAAAGGGCATTATCATTGATGAAATTTTATTAACTGGCGGTAATGGTTATAGGCTGCAAGGGTTACTAACACATAATTCTATAGTGATTGATGATTTGGTCTTTATTGGCCTACAAGTTTATATATAACAAGCGATAAAATAAATTTTATACACTTTGAGTAAAAAAACACCAAACACACATAAAAGTGATAAAAACATTAATGTTTTTTAATTTTACACTTGCAAGAAGTAAAACATTACTCTAGAATTCGCACCACTTAATGTAGTGCCGACTTAGCTCAGTTGGTAGAGCAACTGACTTGTAATCAGTAGGTCGCCAG
>CAXIBS010000224.1:0-3144 GCA_964022585.1 uncultured Colwellia sp. | reverse complement strand
TTGCTATTTGTTAACGGGGTACTAAAAGAGATAGGTTTAGGAGATAATTACCCCGACAACTGGGAAATTATCAAAAACCACCAGTAGTAGTATTCATATCTATAAATTATAGACTAAAGTAACCTTGATAGAGATAGCGTTTAATCCTACCATTATCTATCAAGTTACCTGAGCTATGTACTTATTTACATTGATTAGAATCATAACTAAAAAATTTAACGATGATAACATCTACACCTGCTTATCCTCGTTTGATATTGAATAGAAAGTATCAACCCAGCACTAAGTAAATAACAATAACTACTGAATTAATCATTATAATAAAAACAACCAAAAAATATTAGTTACTTACAACTAAACAATCTTCCATTACAAGGCAAAAAATATGACCAATCAAACCATCACAGTCATTCCAGGCGACGGTATTGGCCCAAGCATCATTGAAGCAACAATTAAAGTATTAGACAAAGCAGGCTGTAACTTTAACTATGAATATGCTGATGCAGGTTTAACTGCACTAGAAAATCATGGTGACTTAGTGCCGCAGAATACTCTCGATCTTATTGAGAAAAATAAAATAACATTAAAAGGCCCACTAACAACACCAGTAGGTGAAGGCTTTACCTCAATCAATGTTACTTTACGTAAACAATTTAACTTATATGCAAACTTACGCCCTGTTCTTTCTTTTCAAGGAACTAAGGCTCGATATGAAAACATTGACATCTTAACAGTACGCGAAAATACCCAAGGTATGTATTCGGGTGCTGGACAAGTAGTTTCTGAAGACGGCACACAAGCTGAAGCCATGAGTATTGTAACCCGTGAAGGCGCAGAAAAAATTCTAACTTTTGCTTACGAAACAGCGCGCAAAGAAGGTCGTAAAAAAGTAACAGCTGTGCATAAAGCTAATATCTTAAAATCAACTTCAGGATTATTTTTAACAGTTGCACGTGAAGTTGCTGCTCGTTACCCTGAAATTGAATCAACAGAAATGATTGTTGACAACTGTTGTATGCAATTAGTAATGAACCCAGGACAGTTTGACGTTATCGTTACAACGAACCTTTTCGGTGATATTTTATCTGATTTATGTGCCGGATTAGTGGGCGGTTTAGGTATGGCACCAGGCGCTAATATAGGTGAAGATTGTGCAATTTTTGAAGCTGTTCACGGAAGTGCTCCTGATATTGCAGGCAAAAACTTAGCAAACCCTACTTCAGTCATCTTAGCTGCATTGCAAATGCTTGAATATTTAGAGATGAGTGATAAAGCAGATAAAATTAGAAAAGCATTAACAGATGTTATCGCTAGTGGTGATCGTACTACCCGTGATTTAGGTGGTACACATGGTACTACGGACTTTACCGAAGCGCTTTTAGATAGACTATAAACAGATAAATAATTAAAAGTTTGTTGTGATTAACGACCTTATTCACAACAAACTTTCTTCCACTCTATATATTAACTATAGAATGTCTCTTACCTAAATCAACCTTGCATGTACCGTAATTTCTTCACGATCGTAATATAGGTGCTTGGCATACAATTCATATTTCACTTTGTTTTCACTAAAAAGATCTTTAATGGTTTGTAAATCATCAGTAACCTGTTGATATCGCCCCTTCATCGGTAGTTTTAAGTTAAACATAGCTTCTTTACAATAACCATTAAGCAACCACTCACTCATCAATTTAGCGACTCGTTGTGGCTTTTCAATCATGTCACAAACAAGCCAGTGTACGTTTTGCTTCATCGGAACATATTTAAAGCCATCCATCATTTTATGTTTAACTTGTCCTGTTTCCATCAAGGACTCCGCCATAGGACCATTATCAATAGCTGTGACCATCATGCCTCTGCGAACTAATTGATATGTCCAACCTCCGGGAGCTGAACCTAAATCTACAGCATTCATTCCTGATGTTAAGCGTGTATCCCATTCATCTCGAGGAATGAAATATAAAAAAGCTTCATCAAGTTTTAATGTAGAACGACTTGGCGCTTGGCTAGGAAATTTAAGGCGAGGAATACCCATAACGTGTGGCGAACTATTACGTGCTAATGAAAAGCCTAAAATAACTTCTTGCCCACTCAAAAATAATGCATGTAGCACTGAACCATCTTGCTCAGGGTTAAAAGAATCACCTTTGCCAGTTAATACTTTCGCCTTGCGCAAACCTTGACGTAAGGGTACTGCAAGTTTACGACAAAATTTACTCAACGATTTACCGTCATTGGTATCTGCTGTTTCCATACGTAAATCATCATATTGCCATTCAGTCCCTAATGCCTCAGTTATAGCTTCTACCCGGTTATATTCTGGTAGATCTATTTTTTCCGTTAAGGTTACAAACCATTGACGAGTAAAGATCAAACGTTTAAGAGGAAGTTTTTTTATTAAGGCTTCTCCGTGACTTGGATCATGTAGATGAAAAAATACTAACCCTTGATTTTTTTTCAATTCAAGATAGCCATACATTTCATTCCATGAAGCTTTTTCTTGAATTTCAGCCCCACATTCTTTTTCGAAACCTGGACGACAATATAATACGATAGAGGTCATAAGTTGTTTTTACCTTCAATTGACAATAGCAACCAAGCAATTGCCAATGATATTCCGCCAAATGGCGTCAGCTTACCAATAAAAGTAACACTGAAAAATGTTTTGATATAAATAGTACCGCTAAAGCACATGATACCGACAAAAAAGCCAATAGCAGCACCTAACAATACTCTAGAAGACACTTTGCCTGTTGAGCTAATTATCGCCCAAATAAGTGTCACAAATAAAGCCAGCGTATGAAATAACTGGTACTGCAATGCAGTATTTAACGTTGATTGTACGTTAACAGGCAGCGCTTGCCCGCCATGGGCAAGCCAAGCGCCGAATAGTACAGAAAAGCAGCCGCTAACACCAACAAAAATCATTAAAAATTTAATAATCCTACTATTAGCTGGTATTTTTTTAATCATTTATGCTTCTTCTTTTATAAATTTAACAATAGCAACTACAGCTGCTTCTAAATGTTGTTGATGAGTAAAGCCTGACTTAACTCGAGGCTTTAAACTATGATCGCCATCCGTTAGAAAAGTAAACCGACATAAAGATGATACTTCATATCCTTTTATCTCATTTTGACT
>CAXIBS010000223.1:0-3170 GCA_964022585.1 uncultured Colwellia sp. | reverse complement strand
CGCCCACAGTTACTCAGCTACCTTATGGATTGAATGTTAAATTGGTCACGAAAAGACTGGGGTCAGTTCGTGTTGGCAATCCTGTATTATATCGACAAATTTCAGTGGGTGAGGTTATTGGTATAGACTTATCAGCTACAGCAGATACTGTTAATGTATTTATTAACATAGCTAAACGTTATGCGCCTTTAGTTACCGACAGCAGTGTGTTTTGGAACACAAGCGGAGTAAATATTGAAGCGGGTCTTTTCTCAGGCATTAATATAGATTCTGAATCTGTTGAAACCCTTATCTCGGGCGGTATTGCTTTTGCTACACCAGAAGTGAACTCTAGTGATAGCACACAAGACAAACAAAGCTTTATATTGCACCAAGATCTGAATAGAGATTGGTTAGAATGGCAGCCCAAAATAGCTATTGGACAATAAGCTTAAACGTAGCTCGCCGTAGTTGAATGACACTTTAAGCTTTTAGGTTTTAATCAAATTTAGCAGATTTAAAGCGTCATAATAGGTGTGTTGACTGTTGATCTAATGACAGAAAACTTTATAAATGTGTTATTAATCATAGTTGGCTCTATAACGTGACAAACTGTTATTAATGTACTTTCTGTTTTTGAATAGTTGATAAGCGCGACTTGTAAAACCCGCGCTTATAAAATGCTATTTATTTACTTTGCCTATGCAATTGCAAGTAGCCTAATACGGTTAATACAGCAAAGAAAATAGGGTCACTCCAGCCAAACCCAATAAAAACTCCCGTTATTCCAGCATAACTTGTAATTATTACGCCGAGTAAGTTAGTGGTTATTAGCCCTTTAATTAGTTGGCGAACGGCTTCTTCGTCCTTAATATTTCGAAAAAATAAACTAACCGCAGCTAAACCACCTAAAAATATACTTGTATGCTGTGACAAGAAATAAGCATATTTGTCATTTATTTCTAGGCCATACATAGGCCACACCAACGTAGGTAAAAAAAACAGTACTAAAGCAAAAACAGAGTAAATAGCACCATGTAATGATAAAAATGTTTTATAGTTCATATTAATTACCTTTTTGGTCTACTGGGCCTTGGTTAATAATGGTCAATGGTATGTTTATATCAAAAACTATTCCTCTGACGTCAGAAACTCCCATCCCTTTTAAACGTGCGGTGTGCATTTCTAAATAGTTTATCGCACTATTTTCATCTTTAAAAAGGTAAATTCCTCCGCCAAGTTTATTAGCTTCACTTTCAGTCCAAATTTTCCAGATTAGGCCTGGCTCCTGATTGATAGACTCTGCTAGGCCAACAAGGGCTTTTGACATTTCTTCACCCATAGCACCTTGATATTCAAAATCAACTTGTAATAATTTCATTGTGTATACTCCAATAATGACAGCTTAATCGCTGTGTTGTTTGATGAGTTAATTATTAACTATAAAAAATACACATAAAAGTTCATAATATTGCGTATAACTGTGTAAAAAACTGACAGGTATGACATCGTGAGATTAAAAAGTACACTTGAACAATGGGTTACCCTGCAAGAGATAGATAAAGCTGGCAGCATCCAAGCAGCAGCTATATCACTAAATAAAAGTCACACTACCTTAATTTACTCAATCAAAAAGCTAGAAACTCAATTGGATGTAAAACTGCTAGAGGTAAAGGGGCGGCGAGCAATACTGACTAAGCACGCTAAGTCTTTACTTCGCAGGGCTGAAAGCATGGTGGAACAAGCAAGAGACTTGGAAGAGATGAGCCAGCAACTATCTGCGGGTATGGAATCAGAAATTACGGTCGCTATGGATCACCTTTGTGACCCTACTTTATTATATCAGTCGATGAAAGATTTCTTGAGAATTAACACGACAACATCTATTCAGGTTGTCGAAACATCCCTATCAAAAACCTCCCATATGGTCACAAGTGAGCAAGCTGACATCGCAATTATTACACTACCAGTAACTAATTACCCTGCACAGGCTTTAGCTCTAACAACCATGATTCCTATAGTATCTAATGACCATCCACTTGCGGAAAAAGAGCGTGTTTGTACTTCAGATTTAGCAATATACAGTCAGATTGTTATACGAGATTTAGGTGCTGAGTATTCAAGTAATGAGACAGAAAATGTCGGCTGGTTGAAAGCAAATCAAAGAATAACAGTTGATAACTTCGATCACGCATTTAGAGCTGTTGAACAAGGATTAGGCTTCTGTCGTTTGCCTGAGCATGTTATCAAACAAAGAAACAATGGGATGTTGAAATCGCTCAAAATAGAACAAAATGAAAAATACCAAGTACCTTTGCACATAACTTTGCCTAAAGGAAGCAAAACAGGGGTGGCAGCAGAAACCCTTTATGAAATACTGCTACTTAAAGCAAATGAATACTAGGGCACAAATAATGAAAATATTTAGTTGTGCTCCTTAAATTAAATGACAGTATTTGAGGTAAGTTATCTTAACGTCATAATAAATTAGTCGTCGTTTTATTTTAAAAACAATCTGCTGTACATATAAAGCTTTTATTTGTCTTTACTTTGTCTAATGTAGGTTAAGCTAAAAAGCTAGCTTTTCTGAGTAAGTGAAACAAATTCTTGTACAGCAGCTTCGGGGTCGTTTGCTTCGGTAATAGCTGTGACTACAGCAATACTGTCAACACCCGTTGCTAATACTTCAGGAGCTCGTTTGAGGTTAATGCCACCAATGGCAACAACAGGAGTAATATTATTATTCTGCTCATTATTGTTGAGAATTGTTGCTGCTTGCTCCTGCTGCCTTAATACTAACAACTGTTGCAAATTATCAACTCCTTGTATTTGCCCTGTCATATCTTTAGTTTTAGTAGGAAATATTGCACCAACGGCTAAGTATGAGGGGCGTAATTGTTGGGCAAGTAAAAACTCGTAACAACCGTGTGTGCTAATTCCTAGTCGTATGCCTGACTGCTGAATTTGTGCTAGATCGGCATCAGCTAAATCTTCTTGGCCAATATGAACACCATAAGCGCCATGCTTAATTGCTAACTGCCAGTAATCATTAATAAATAGTCGAGTATCATAATCTTTCGCTAGGTTAACAGCGTCAATAATCACTTGCTCTAATATATCTGCATCTAAATTCTTTACTCTTAATTGAATTATTTTTAGCCCTAAAGGTAATAAACGTTTGAGCCAGTATA
>CAXIBS010000222.1:0-3172 GCA_964022585.1 uncultured Colwellia sp. | reverse complement strand
TAAAGCCCTCCTTAATTAAAATACCTTAATTAAAATACCTTAATTAAAATACCTTAATTAGACCATTATTTATTCCAATTCACTTTCAAGCTGCAACTTAATTAACGTGAATAAACGCTTAATGCATAGCTCAATACAAGTATGTGCTATCATCAGAAATCTTATAATTTATCGCCTAATAGCAGGTGCTATATGAAATTAACCGCTTTCCAATTCAAACTTTTATGCATACTTATATCAATTTTACTCATCTCAGCAGGTGTGTATTTTTATACGGCAAAAGATACCTCACTGCCTCAAATGACAGTACAAGAAAAAAAGGCACGCTTTAAAGCACTTATAATACCTGCTGTTGACGAGGTCTATGATGATCTTATGTCGCAGTATAACAATGTAGCAACATCGCTTAAGTCAGGTAACAACACTGATAAAATAGCCAAGTTAAAAGTGGAATATAAAGCAAAAAGCGATACCGAATTATTAAGAAAACTTAAACCGCATCCCAAAAGCATTGCTATTGCTCAAGCAGCAATGGAAAGCTCTTGGGCTACATCACGTTTTTTTAGAGAGGCATATAACATATTTGGTGTTTGGTCTTTTGATGAAGACGAACCTCGAATAGCCGCTTTAAAAAAACGAGGGGATAAAACCATTTGGGTCAAAGAATATTCCTCAGTGAAAGAGTCGGTTAGTGATTACTATCGAACAATTGCTAGAAATGATGCCTATAAAGAATTTAGAATTTTGAAAATGAAAACCGATGATCCTTTCGCATTGGTTAAAAAGTTAGATCGCTACTCTGAAAAAGGTGCTGAGTATGGCCATGAACTAACCGCTATTATTAAGTTTAATAAATTTCATCAACATAAGTAGATAACATATTGTAATTAAATATTTTACTTATAAATTCGTCGCTTAATTATATGTAAATATTTAAGCGGCAGTTAACCAACTTATTTGGCTTTCTTAGATACTTAGTTATTAAACTATGTTCTATGAGCCTCATTTATTTAAACTTTCGCTGCCCGTTTTTATTTTCCAAGTAAGATAAAATATCAGTTTCTACATTCTTGACAGAAAACTTTATAACAACAAAGGGTTTATGTTAATCTACAAAAAATAGGCCAATAAAAATAATTCCGTTGAAAATAATCAATGCCCTTAAGTTTATATTTCGCTCAGCCAGTTATGGTGTAATGTTTGCTGTAGTTTTACTGTTATTAGTGCCTGAACTACGTGAACAAAACATTGTGCCTTGGAAAGTATTTTCTTCCACAGAAACTAGCCAACAACCTTTATCTTATGCCAAAGCTGTTCGTTTAGCTGGCCCTGCTGTTGTTAATATATACACTGAAGATATTCAAGTTAACCCTACTTACGGCCGACAACCGCGTAAAGTTACTCGCTTAGGTAGTGGCGTTATTATGCATGAACAAGGGTACATTTTAACTAATTACCATGTTGTTCAAAGTGCTGATCTAATTGTAGTTGTATTACAGCGTGGTCAAGAGCTTCATGCTGAACTTATTGGTTATGATACGTTAACTGATCTCGCCGTTTTAAAAGTACAAGACAGCAACTTACCGGTAATCCCCCAAATTAGTACGCTCACATCACAAGTGGGTGACGTTGTCCTAGCAATAGGTAACCCTTTAAATCTTGGTCAAACGGTTACTCAAGGTATTGTTAGTGCGACCGGACAAAGCGGGCTCAGCTCAAGTTATTTACAATTCCTTCAAATGGATGCTGCAATTAACGAAGGTAACTCAGGTGGTGCGCTTATTAACTCTAATGGTGAGTTAGTGGGTATTAATTCAAGAAAATTTACCCAGGCTAACCCTAACCTCAATATCCAAGGAATATTTTTTGCTGTTCCATACCAACTAGCTCGTACAATTATGTTGAAAATTATAGAGCATGGCCGTGTAGTTCGTGGTTGGCTTGGAGTAGATGCGAACGATTCAGTCACCAACCTTAAAGGTTTTATTATCGGCGCAATCACGCCTCGAAGCCCTGCACAGTTAGCTGGATTGCAATCTGGAGACGTGGTTTATCAAATTGATGATGTGCGCTTACAAAATGCAAAACAGGGCTTAGATGTCGTAGCTGAAGCGGCTCCTGGCAGTATTTTAACTTTTATGGTATCTCGTGATAATCAATTGTTGACGTTACCCGTCACCATTGCAGAAGTGCCAAAACAATAATATCTCATTGCCAAAGCCATTATATTTCTAATTACTCACAATAAAGACTCTATAAACAAAAATCCCAACAATGAGCTGGGATTTTTTCATGTATATTTTTAAGGTTCCTACAAACTAACTGGCTTTAATACGTGTAATATTTGCACCTAATGCTTGCAGTTTATCTTCAATTTTTTGATAGCCGCGATCAATATGATAAATGCGATCGACTTGGGTTTCTGTCGTGGCAATTAAACCGGCAATAACTAAGCTTGCTGAGGCTCGAAGATCCGTTGCCATAACCTGAGCTCCATTTAATTGCTCAACGCCCGTGCTAATAGCCGTATTGCCTTCAAGACTAATGTTAGCTCCCATTCGCTGTAGCTCAGGCACATGCATAAAACGATTTTCGAAAATAGTTTCTGTTGTAGTTGCAGTACCTTCAGCAATAACATTCAATGCAACAAACTGTGCCTGCATATCAGTTGGAAATGCTGGGTGAGGCGCAGTGCGAATGTTAACCGCTTTTGGTCTAGAGGTCATTTCAAGTTCGATCCAGTCATCACCTGTGGTAATCGACGCACCCGCTTCTTGTAACTTACTCAGTACAGCATCTAAAGCTTTAGGATCAGTATTTAAACACCTTACTTTGCCTTGTGTTACAGCAGCCGCAACTAAAAACGTACCTGTTTCTATGCGATCAGGCATCACTGAATAGCTTTCACCTTGTAATTTCTCTACACCTGTAATGGTTAAAGTATCGGTACCGGCACCTAAAACGATGGCTCCCATACTATTTAAGCAATTAGCTAAGTCAACAATTTCAGGTTCACGCGCTGCATTTTCGATAATAGTAACGCCATCTGCTAACGCTGCTGCCATCATTAAATTTTCTGTGCCAGTAACACTAACGGTATCCATAAAAATGGTTGCACCTTTAAGTCGGCCGGCATTGCGAGCAACGATATAACCATTTTCAACGTCTATAT
>CAXIBS010000221.1:0-3189 GCA_964022585.1 uncultured Colwellia sp. | reverse complement strand
CACGCACTTCAATAACATCAGGGTAATCTACGCCGCTTTCACCAATAAGTGACAAGGGAATTGATTTAATAGTGCGAATATTTTCTGTAATATTTTCACCAGTACTACCATCACCTCGCGTTGCAGCTTGAACTAAAATGCCTTTTTCATAACGCAAACTCACTGCTAAGCCATCTAATTTTGGCTCTGCGCATATAGTAATATCTTTTTGGCTGGCTAATTTATCTTGTAGGCGTTTAACGAAAGCTTGCCAATCATCATTTGAAAAAACATTATCAAGAGAGAGCATGGGTAATTGATGGGTAACTTGCGTAAACGATTTTAATGGCTTTGACTGGGAGAGTCTAGCGTTTTCAACTGAGGGTGCGCCTTCTCAATAGCGATTAACTCCCCCATCAAACGATCATACTCTGCATCAGGAACACTAGGCTGATCTAAGACATAATACTGATGATTGTATTTGTTAATTTGCTGATAAAGTTGACTTAGCTGATCTTGTAAATTGCTTAAGGATAAAGAAGCATTTGGCATGTTTGGATTTACTCAAAAAAACGAAACCTATAAAGGATTTTATAGGTTATATAAGAAATAATTCGGTGGATTATCTATTCAGCACTTGCAAGGCGATATTGCCTGTCAAACTCTCTAATTTTACCCACGTAATGCTGCTCTGTCTGTTTGGTCATTACATTACGCTTATCATCAACAATTTGTGCATTAAACTCAGCAGCCAACTGTTTTGCTGCTGCTAACATTTGTTCAAAGGCAGCAAAAGGGTCTGTTGCATTAGGGAGGGTCATAAATAAACTAACCCCTTGTGTAGCAAAAGTTTCCATTGTATCTAGCTCAAATGAGCCTGGATTCAACATATTGGCTAAACTGAAGGTAACAGCTCCATTGCCTGCATTATCTTGATGGCGATGAAATATATTCATCTCGCCATATTTTAAGCCCAACGTAAGTAAACTAGGTAACAATGCTGCACCCGACATTTGTTGATGTTCAGGCATCACAACACTTAAAATAATTATTTGCGTATCAAGTGCTGGGTTGCTTGTTTTCTTCTTCTCTGTTGCTTTTTGCGGCTTTTCTTGTGACTCATCAATACTGATATTCGGCATAGGCTCACTTTCTAGCGCCACACCATCACCAAAATTAATTTCCATTTGTGATCTTTTTACTTCTGCTTGCTCTACCTTAGCTTTTGTTTTTTTCTCAATAGGCTTTTGAGTTGGCTTAGTTTGAACGATTGGTTTTGCTTGCGTAACTGGCTGCTGATAAAGCGGCTTTTCTTCTGGAATATTTTCTACTGACTTAATTTCTTGTTCTGCAAATAACTCTTGAGAAATTGGCTCATCAAACATTTCAGCCGTTTTGCCATCATTAAGATGCTGACTTTCATTTACATGAGAAGTTATCTCATCTACATTCGAATTATTAACTTGTGCCTCAACATTTTGCTTTACAACTTTTACTTGGCTTACACCGTCTTGATCAAAACCTTTACCGTCAAAATCTCGTGTTATCGGTTCAACCTTTTCTTTACTTGCTTTAAGCTTATAAGGATTTTTTTGTTTTCTAATGGTCCACAAACCATGAATAAAGATAGCGGCAATTACTACACCACTAAGAATAATTAATGCATTTCTGAAGTTGTCTTCCATTTTTATGCCTGTATTGTCATTTTCTAAGGAGAATTGTGATTTTTTATTATTACATTTATTATATAGTCGTTCCACTTGACTTACCAAGATAACTCTATCAGAAACAATAGTATTTTGTAACAAGTTAGTGCTGTTCTTCTACTAGTAACCTCTTTATACTCTAGTATGAATATCCATCGCGCTATCACGTTTATTAATCAATAACTTACCTTAAAAAGCAATGAATAAAATACAACCAAACCATCAACGACATACCATAGCAGATAGTGGTATGGGATATTTCTTTAAAGGCTTTGAGCTTGTGCAATTAAAAGGCATTCGCCGCTTTGTTTTTATTCCATTACTAATCAATATGGTGTTATTCAGTATTGCTTTTTATTTTATATTTAAAGAGCTTGAACATTATATGGCAATTTTAATTGGTTGGTTACCGACTTGGCTAGATTGGCTTAGCTCTATTTTATGGCCGCTTGCTGTTATTACGGTATTAATTATCTTTTCATTTATATTTAGCACCGCAGCAAATTGGCTCGCAGCCCCCTTTAATGGATTACTATCTGAGAAAATTGAATTACTCTTATTAAAAGATAAGCAGTCATTAAGCCAAAACAGTGACGATGGTATGATAGGGATCGTAAAAGATATTCCTAGAACCCTTAACCGTGAATTACAAAAGTTTACTTACTATTTACCGCGTGCTATTGGCTTTTTTATACTACTTTGGATATTACCAGTAGTGGGGCAAGTTCTGTGGTTCTTATTTGTTGCTTGGATGATGGCAATACAGTACAAAGATTACCCTTTTGATAATCATAAAATTCCTTTTTCATTAATGAAACAAACACTACAACAGAAAAAAGGCTTAAGTTATAGCTTTGGTGTGAGTGTTACCGTATTTTCAATGCTACCTTTAGTTAATTTAATTGTTATGCCCGTGGCAATTTGTGGTGCTACCGCCTTATGGGTTGACCATTATCGTGATGAATTTATTTAAGTGAGCATCGCGCCAAGACTAAAAGTCATATATATTTAAAGATATTATAAATTAATATAGGATTATGTAATGAGCAATACTAATTCAAACAAGATTTCCCTATTCATTAGTCTGTTGTTACTCAGTTTTAGTTCAAATGTTTACGCCCTAGAAGGTAAGGAAGCTAATCAACAAAATGTAATAATACCTATGGTAAGTAATGCTCAAGTTTTTGCTAACATCACTGATGAGCTGCCTGCTGTATTAAATTATTTTACTTCTGCGACAGAAGAAAAAATAATCAACTTTTACCAACAACACTATGGTGAGTACATATCGCAGGAGCGAAAGCGTGGCCGTTTAACAATATCTTATCAGCAAGGCGAAAAAAACATTCGTGTTGTTATTTCCCAGCAAAATAAAAAACGCCAAGTTGATGTTATTATGGAGTTAAAATAGTAACTAAGAATAGCTAAAGTCTATTTCATTATAGGATAAGCTTACTAAGCTTATGGTTATCGTAGTAATGGCTTCATTAGCATGCCTTTCACC
>CAXIBS010000220.1:0-3192 GCA_964022585.1 uncultured Colwellia sp. | reverse complement strand
TAAAACTGTTACCCATATTGCGCCGGCTGATGATAATAAGCTTATTGGTGTTGAACTTGAACAGTTTGGTGTTATTAATTACGCGGCAAGAGAGTTGGGCCTTTGTATGGGGTTAACTGATGCTGCTTATGTAACCACAACTGAAGTATATCCGGATAGTCATAATGTTGATGATGAAAACTGTATTGTGGCACAAGTGACGGCAATAACAGCGGCAATCAACTTTATCAAAGGGCTATCTTCAGCTTAAAGGGTACTTTGAAGCGTGATTAAATAAAACATTATTTAATCACGCTATTAATTAGGATAAAACTATTTATATTATTCTGCTAAAGGAGAAATATAACCATCTGGTTTTAAAGCAAGCACATCACAATTTAGCTGATCGATAACATGCTCAGCAGTATTACCTATTAACGCCGCAGAAATACCAGTTCTACCAATTGTGCCTAAAATCACTAACTCAGCATCTAGCTTACTCGCTACTTGCGCAATTACGGTTTCCGGAAGTCCTTCTTCAACATGTGTATTCACTACGCTAATATCAAATTGATTAGCATGTTCAATCATTGCTTTCTCGTGATGTTTAAGCATAGAGTCGTTGTATTCAGTAGAGTTAAACTCAGGTATTTCAATGGCGATATTAACAGGCGTACCAGGAAATGAATTCACCAGATGAACGTTAGCTTCAATTAGATTAGCTAGCTTTTTAGCTTCTGTAGATATTTTCATATTGAGAGAGTGGTGCTCTGTTTCATCACTACCTACATTAACCGAAGCGACTATATTGCCATTACTTGGCCACTCATGTTCTTTAACAAGTAATACAGGACAAGGACACTTACGTAGAATGTGCCAATCGGTTGGTGTAAAAATAACTGATTTAAACTTATCATGTTGGTGTGTACTTTTAATGACGAGGTCATAGTTTTGTTCAATTACTTGCTCGATAATAGCTTCAAAAGGTCGGTTATGCCAAACTACTTGGCAATCAATTTCAATATCAGAATCTAATTCTCTAATGAAGTTCTCTAACCAAAACTCTTTGTCTTTGATTACTGATTGGCGCATAACATCACGCTCATCGCTTGACAATATGGTTGTCATTTCATAAGAAAAATCAAAAACACATAAGAATGCACTCACTTTAACTTTTGAATGATCTTCATTACTGTTATTGATTTTAGAGGCTAAGTCTATTGCTCTGTTTAAGGCTTTTTGTTCATTAGTGGTCGGATCGATGACAACCAAAATATTTTGATAATTTTCCATGACAAACCTCATTTGATAAAATAAAACATTAACTTATATAAAGCTTAGTTATTTTATAGCAAAATAATGAGGTTAATGCTTGTTTTAAATCAATTTATTTTGAGTATATTCAATAATTAAATTAAATATCGGTCAGCGATAAATGCAAAGAAGAGTCGTTATATATACTCTTCTAGCAAATATGACAAAGGTCATTAAATAAAATTCAGCGACATAATTTGAGAGGGATTTAGGTCGTTTAGCTGCAGGTTAGTTGGATGCACATTCAATTAGTTTATCAATATCTAAAATAGAAATTAGCTTGCCATCAACTTTTATTAGACCATTTTTATGAAAGCGATTTAATAAACGGCTAATGGTTTCAACCGTAAGCCCGATATAATTGCCAATATCGCTACGAGTCATGGTTAGTCGAAAGTCTATCGAAGATAATCCACGAGCATGGTATCTATCACTTAGATTAACTAAAAAAGTTGCGACACGTTGTTCAGCATTCTTTCTGTTAAGTAACGTCAGCATTTCTTGATCTGTTCTAATTTCATTACTCATCAAACGCAAAACTTGTTTTTTAAGTTTTGGCATGGTGTTCGATAAAGTATCTAAACTAGTATAAGGGATTTCACAAACCATTGATGTTTCTAACGCTTGTGCAAAGCTTTTATGTGCATTATCTGCAATAGCGTCAAAACCAAGTAAATCGCCTGCTAAATGAAAGCCAGTGATTTGCTCTTCACCTTGCTCATTTACGGTAAAGGTTTTAAACGTACCAGAGCGAATAGCAAATAAGCAGTTAAGTTCTTGTCCGTCATTATAAATTTTATCGCCTTTATGAATAGGGCGTTTACGGTCAATAATGTCATCGAGTGTATTGAGCTCTTGATCATTAAGAGTAAAGGGTAAGCAAAGTTCACTAATACTACAACTTTGACATTTAATATGCTGTGCACTAGCACCATTATTATTCGGCATGCTCTACTCTACTTTTAGTTTAGAAGTAATTGACAAATTACTCTAATTTTTCAGGACTAGACTATGGTATTAGAACATTTGTTGATATGCAACAATAAAACTATAAATCCCAAAGGATATTAGAGTTAAAGCCATAACCTTTCGTAAAGTAGGGTTGACTAGTATGCTTTTCATACTATCAAAACCTATTGATAAGGTTAGCAAAGCAGGTAGTGTGCCTAAACCAAAGAAAAACATGACACCCGCTCCATTTGCTATACTGCTACTCGCTAATGCCCATGTTAATGTTGAATAAACTAGCCCACATGGCAACCAACCCCAAATGGCGCCAAGACCCAGTGCTTTTGCTGGTGAATTTACTGGAATAACATGGCTTGCCAGAGGTGAAATGTACTGCCACAATCTTTTGCCTAATGATTCTACTCTGTTTAACCAAAGTAACCATTGACCTAAATATAAACCGAGTAAAATCATAAAAACGGCAGAAAATATTCTTAAACCAGCAAGTGGTAAACCTATATTTTTTGCAGCTATAGAGCCGGTAAAGCCAACAATAGCTCCAATAAGGCTATAAGAGGCGATTCGTCCTAGGTTATAACAAAAAACAAGTACAAACTTACTTGAATTATGTTGTGGCTGTTCTTGGCTATTAACGGGGATCTGTTGATTGTTAGGGTATTTATTATCAGATATTGCAGAGGTAAGCATGGTTGTTATACCGCCACACATACCAATACAACGACCTGAGCCAACTAATCCTATGATGAATGCTGAGAAAAAGTCCAAACTCATTTGTTTTTACTTTTTACATCATTATCTATTTCTTTTTTTTGTGAGTTATCTTCATCGGTTGATTCTTCGTCAAAAAGAATGCCCATTCCTTGTTTTTCTAGGTCATCAAATTGTTCTGATTTTACTGCCCAGAAAAAAAGGTAGATGCCAATTCCGGTA
>CAXIBS010000219.1:0-3298 GCA_964022585.1 uncultured Colwellia sp. | reverse complement strand
CTTTTATCGCTTGCATTCACGTGAAAACCTCACTATCTTGTGCTTGGTTTTATAATAAACCCTAGATGTTGTGCGTTTGCTATTTTTTAAGCGTAATCAGGGAAATAATAAAAACAAAGGGCTTTTTCAGTAATCTACACGACTACCTATTCGTACTGAAAAAAAAGAATAAAAAATTAGTAACTATTTACATCACAGGGCTTTCATGAATAATAATCTTTCAGTTACCAAGCGCAATGGCGAAAAAGAAACCATTGATTTAGAAAAAATACACCGTGTTATCGCATGGGCTGCCGCTGGTTTAGAAGATGTTTCCGTTTCTCAAGTTGAACTTAAATCACATATTCAATTTTATGATGGCATCAAAACTGAAGATATTCATGAAACTATTATCAAAGCCGCTGCTGATTTAATTTCAGAAGATACTCCTGATTACCAATACCTTTCTGCTAGGCTTGCAGTATTTCACTTACGCAAAAAAGCCTACGGTCAATTTGAACCACCAAAGCTATATGATCATGTAGTTAAATTAGTTGAAGCAGGTAAATACGATCAACACTTATTAACTGACTATGATGAAAGTGACTTTGAACATATGTCATTATTTTTAGATCACACTCGTGATCTAGATTTTAGTTATGCTGCGATAAAACAGCTTGAAGGTAAATACCTTGTTCAAAACCGTGTTAGCGGTGAAATATATGAAAGTGCTCAGTTTTTATATATTTTAGTTGCGGCTTGTTTATTTGCTAAATACCCTAAAGAAACACGATTAAAATATGTTGAAGGGTTTTATAACGCTATTTCAACATTTAAATTATCATTACCTACGCCAATAATGGCTGGCGTTCGTACGCCAACCCGTCAATTTTCGTCATGTGTTCTTATTGAATGTGATGATTCATTAGACTCTATCAATGCTGCTTCTAGTGCGATAGTTAAGTATGTTTCTCAACGTGCTGGCATTGGTGTGAATGCAGGTCGCATTCGTGCGCTAGGGAGTACAATACGAAACGGAGAAGCTTTCCATACGGGTTGTATTCCTTTTTATAAGCATTTTCAAACAGCTGTTAAAAGCTGTTCTCAAGGGGGAGTTCGTGGCGGTGCCGCAACGTTATTCTATCCACTTTGGCATTTAGAAGTTGAAAGTTTACTGGTATTAAAGAATAACCGAGGTGTTGAAGAAAACCGTGTACGTCACTTAGATTATGGCGTGCAATTTAACAAAGTGATGTATCAACGCTTAATTAAAGGCGGTTACATCACATTATTTAGCCCAAGTGATGTTCCTGGTTTATATGATGCATTCTTTGAAGATCAAGATAAATTTGAAGCGCTTTATGTTCAATACGAAAATGATGAATCTATTCGTAAAAAGCGTATTAAAGCAATAGAGCTGTTCACCCTGTTTGCACAAGAGCGTGCAAGCACAGGACGTATTTATTTACAAAACGTTGATCACTGTAATACTCACAGTCCGTTTGATCCTGCAGTTGCACCTATTCGTCAAAGTAATTTATGTTTAGAAATTGCCTTGCCAACTAAACCAATGCAAGACGTAAATGATGAGAACGGTGAAATTGCCCTATGTACATTATCAGCATTCAATTTAGGTGCTATAGATTCTTTAGATGAATTAGAAGGCTTAGCTGATCTAGCAGTACGCGCATTAGATAGTTTACTTGATTATCAAGATTACCCTATTCCTGCAGCAAAAAATGCAAGTTTAGCGCGCCGAACGTTAGGCATAGGTGTTATTAACTACGCTTACTACTTAGCTAAAAATGGTCTTTACTATTCAAATGGTAGTGCCAATAACTTAACCCATAAAACGTTTGAAGCAATTCAGTTCTATTTACTTAAAGCCTCTAATTTGTTAGCGAAAGAACAAGGTGCTTGTCCTAAGTTTAATGAAACGCGTTTATCACAGGGTATCTTGCCTATTGATACCTACAAAAGAACCGTTGATAACATTACGGGGGAGCCTCTACATTTAGACTGGGAATCATTACGTACTAGCATAAAAGAGTTCGGCGTAAGAAACTCAACCGTATCAGCGTTAATGCCATCTGAAACATCATCGCAAATTTCAAATGCCACAAACGGTATTGAACCGCCAAGAGGTTTAATCAGCATAAAAGCTAGTAAAGACGGTATATTGAAACAAGTAGTACCTGAATATAAAAAGCTTAAACAAAACTATGAGCTTTTGTGGAATATTCCAAATAATGAAGGTTATTTAGAGCTTGTTAGTATTATGCAAAAATTTATTGACCAAACTATTTCTGCTAATACTAATTATGATCCATCTAAGTTCGATGGTGGTAAAGTACCAATTAAACAAGTATTAAAAGACATTTTAACGGCTTATAAACTTGGTGTTAAAACCATGTATTATCATAATACACGTGATGGAGCCAGTGACGATGTTGAAGTTGAAAGTGATGATTGTGCTGGCGGCGCATGTAAAATTTAGATAATCATATTCAACAAAAATCATAACAATAAAATACAATTAAATGAGTCTATAAAAAAATAGGCTCTTTTTCGCTTCTACCAAAATGTAGTAGTGATGCTTCAAGGATTAAAAACACAATGACGTATACTACGTTTAACCAAGTTCCAAATAATGCTCTATTAGAACCAATGTTCTTAGGCAATAGCGTTAATGTATCTCGCTATGATCAACAGCGCTATATGGCTTTTGAAAAACTAATTGAAAAACAATTATCATTTTTTTGGCGACCTGAAGAAATTGATGTTTCAAAAGATAGAGCTGATTGGCAAAACCTTACTGATTCAGAAAAGCACATTTTTATTTCTAATTTAAAGTATCAAACACTGCTTGATTCAATGGCTGCTCGCTCAGTTAATGCTGTTTTATTACCTTTGGTCTCTTTACCCGAAGTTGAAACTTGGGTAGAAACATGGGCATTTAGTGAAACGATTCACTCACGCTCATATACTCATATTTTACGCAACTTGTTTACTAACCCTGGTGAAGTATTTGATGACATCATTGTTAATCCGGCGATTTTAAAGCGTGCAACGAGTATCGCTAAATATTTTGATGATGTAATTTTAACGACACAATTATTACAATCACAAGGTGAAGGTACCTATGAAGTTGCAGGTCGTAGTATTGAAGTTAATACACGTAAATTAAAAGAACGTTTATATCTTGCTGTTTGCTCAGTAAATGCTCTTGAAGCGATTCGTTTCTATGTTAGTTTTGCGTGCTCATTTGCTTTTGCTGAGCGTGAATTACTTGAAGGCAATGCTAAAATAATCAAATTAA
>CAXIBS010000218.1:0-3320 GCA_964022585.1 uncultured Colwellia sp. | reverse complement strand
AAGTTATCAGTACTTTAACGAGAATGATATTCGTAGCTTTAAAGGCGAACAGGTTAATAACTTTGGTGAGTTATATATCGCTAATAGCTTATTTGCTCAAGGTCTAGAATATCAATACAAGCCGAAATATGCTTTTGATGTTAAAACCCATGAGGGTAATTTATACCAACCTAATTTCTTTCTTCCAGAACTAAATATTTATATCGAATTTTACCTTCTCGATAAGAAAGGCGGTACACCTGATTATATTGATGCCGATACATATCATCAACGGATTGAGTGTACACAAGCGATTCATCAAAAGTTTGAAACACACTGTGTTGAATTAACTTATGCGCAATATCAAGAAGGTAAGTTACTGAGCACTTTAGTTGAATTAATAACACAAAGACAAAAGCAATATGAGCTGATGCCCAAAACTAAGTTATCAATTGAGTCAATACTCTTGACACTTAACGAAAGTGGTAAATTAAACACATTAGCCCAAACGTTAACTAAATTAGTGAGCTTATACAAAGCAGCTAATTTAGGCTTTAGTTCAGATAAAGCTTTCAAAGAGACTGTTATTTCAAATGCCGAACAGCCAAAGCAAACAGAAAAGTTGATAGCATTACTTAGTCCAATATTAACAGCGTATGAACACTATTTAGCCTCTCGTGAAGAAATTGATTATGAGGATATGATCAATAAAGCTGTAACTTATGTGCAGTCAGGAAAATTTAAGTCTAAGTGGCGATTTATCATGGTAGATGAATTTCAAGATATTTCAGAACCACGGGCTCGATTAGTTAAGGCTTTACGTGATAATAATAAACAATGTTCTGTGTTTGCTGTGGGTGATGATTGGCAGGCTATTTATCGATTTAGCGGCGCTGATGTTAGCCTTACAACTAAATTTGCACAGTATTTTGGCGCTTCTACACAAGCAGTGTTAGATCAAACTTTTCGATTTAATAATCAAATAGGGAAAGTTGCAACAGCCTTTATTAGTAAAAACCCAGCACAAATACATAAAACAATTAATTCTTTAAAGCAAATTAACACACCTGCGATTTCAGTTATTAAGCGAGAAAACAAGCAGGTTAACTCACAAAAAACACAAATTATTAATGAAATGGCAAATGGGGCAATTGATGATGTTTTATCTGCTATTTCAGCTAAAGTTTGTAAGCCTGTTAATGTATATTTATTAGCTAGATATTGGTTTCTTTTACCGAAAAACCAAGATATTAAAAAGTTAAATAACCAATACCCATTGCTAACTATTGAAATTCAAAGCTTTCATGCTGCAAAAGGAAAGGAGGCTGACTATGTTATTATTTTAGGAATGAATAAAGGGGCTAGTGGCTTTCCATCAGAAAAAACAACTTCATCGTTATTTGATGCCTTTCTTCCCAAAAAAGAAATTTTTAAATATGCTGAAGAAAGACGACTATTTTATGTTGCGTTAACACGTGCTAAAGATAAAGTTTATATTATTAGCGACACAGCCACATCGAGTTGTTTTGTGAGTGAATTGATAAATGAGCACCAAATAGAAATCAGCGAATTTGAAAATACGAAAAGTCAGCCCTTGATAAACGAAGCAAATTGTCCAGTTTGTACAACAGGCATTTTATTAAAGCGGAGTGGCCGTTTTGGTTCCTTTTACGCTTGCTCTAATTATCCTCGTTGTGATCATAAAGAAAAACCTTGTGTTGAATGTGAAAGCCCTATGATAAACAGCCGTTTTGAAGGGTTTAAAGTTTGCGCCAATAATGCTTGTCAACATTTGACGCCAACGTGTGATAAATGTAATGGTGAAATGGTGTTACGGACAAGTCAAAAATCGAAGTTTTGGGGCTGTAGCAACTATAGAAGATATGATCCTACGAGTTGTAAAAACTCTATAGATGATGCAAAAATAACTTGGCCTGAATTGGTACAGTAAATAGCATCTAAGGAAGCTGTCGTAATATTTTTAACTAATTGAAAAATGAAATAAATAAACATGAGTAATATTGTTTAGATAAAAATTACTTTAAATTTACAACGTGTGCGCTAACTTGGCAAATGTACCGCGACAATTACCTATTACAAGGTAAAAGTGGCACCGCACTGTTATTTAGTGAGCCTCAGCTATGTAATGAGTCACAACTAAGTAGTAATGATGAAGTAGTACATATTATTTGTGGTAAAGGCCATGCTAAGTCACTTATCAATAATAAAAAAATTATTTGTAATCTTGTTTGGTTAGATGATGAGTTTGCCATTGATAAAGAAAACAAACTGATAGTCTGTCCGTATTTTGATTATCGTCAGTTAAGTAATATTAAAATAGAACGGTTAGCTCATTTATTATTAAGCCTTAAAAAGTATTGCTGAAAAAAACATCACTTTTTTGTAAAGATTAGATATTGTTCCTGACCGACTTACTGTATAATGCGCGACCTTATTATTTTGAGTCTTTTTGTTAATTGCTGAGTTATTGTTCTGTGTAGCTAAGTCTGCAGTTAAAACTATCAGCATTAATTAACAATGAATTATTCAGTGTGTTAGCAATATTTAGGAATACCCTTTGATCACTACATCGAACATTACAATGCAATTTGGCGCTGAGCCGTTATTTGAAAATATTTCTGCTAAATTTGGCAACGGTCATCGTTATGGTTTGATCGGAGCAAATGGTTGCGGAAAGTCTACATTTATGAAGATACTCAGTGGTGAGTTATCTCCAAGCTCAGGTAATGTATCAGTTAGCACAGGTAATAAGGTCAGTACCTTAGGTCAAGATCAATTTGCCTTTGAAGATTTTAATGTAATTGATACCGTAATCATGGGTGACATGGCTTTATGGAATGTTAAGCAAGAACGTGATGCTATATATGCTCAAGCTGAAATGAGCGAAGCTGATGGCATGCGTGCTGGTGAGCTAGAAAGCGAGTTTGCTGAAATGGATGGCTATACTGCAGAAAGTAGAGCAGGTGAAATTTTATTAGAAGCGGGTATTGAAGAATCATTTCACTATGGTTCAATGCAACAAGTAGCTCCTGGTTGGAAACTCCGTGTGTTACTTGCTCAAGCATTATTCGCTAATCCAGATATCTTATTGCTTGATGAGCCAACCAACAACTTGGATATTCATACCATCAGTTGGTTAGAAAGTGAATTAAATAAGCGTAAATGCACCATGATTATCATTTCACATGATAGACACTTTTTAAACTCTGTTTGTACTCACATGGCAGATATTGATTACGGTGAATTACGTATTTACCCAGGTAATTATGAATTTTTCTTAGAACAGTCTGCGTTATTACGTGAGCAGTTATTATCTGGTA
>CAXIBS010000217.1:0-3505 GCA_964022585.1 uncultured Colwellia sp. | reverse complement strand
CAAGCATGAGTTAGATTTAATGACTGCTGAAGAACCTTTTGAACGTGAAGAAGTATCTCAGCTACTTACTATCCATAATATTAAGCGTTTAGGCGGACTTAGAGCTTTTTACTTTGAAGACACCATTAATGAAGGTATTTGCTATATCAACGGCGAGCAAAAAAACTTTACTAGTGAAGTAGCGCCAGTGATTAAATTACTATGCGATCAATCTATTGTTACCTCAACTGAATTAGCTCCTTGGCATGATAATGATGAATTTCTTTCACTAATGATGGATTTACTTGATCAAGGTTTATGGTTTTGGGTTGAAGCAAGCGAATAAGGCTGAGGATTTTAAGGTTGCGATTAGATAAGTTTATTTGTAAAAGTACTGAATTAACACGAAGTGAAGCAAAAAAATTACTTAAAAGCGGAGAAGTTCGTGTTAATGGTGAAGTAGCTAAAAACCCAGCCATGCAGGTTCATGAAAATAATAGTATTGATGTTGACGGGCAATTATTAACAGCTCGCCAATCTCGTTATTTTATGCTGCATAAAGTTACTGACACTATTTGCTCTAATGTGGATGAGGTATATCCATCCGTATTACACTTTCTGGAAGTTGATAAAGCATTTGATTTGCACATTGCAGGGCGCTTAGATGCCGATACAACAGGCTTAGTGTTAATTACGGATGATGGTCGTTGGTCCCATAATGTGATTTCACCGAAAAAAGATTGTCAAAAAGTTTATCGAGTTTGGCTTCGTAATCCGATTAGTGTTGAAAAATCGGCTGAGCTTATCGAACAATTTGCGCAAGGCATACAATTGCAAGGTGAATCATCCTTAACTAAACCAGCTATTTTAACATTGGTTACAGACACTGATGTTGATAATGAAGTTTTGTTAACAATAACCGAAGGTAAATATCACCAAGTGAAACGTATGTTTGCTGCGGTAGGTAATAGAGTAATTGGTTTACATCGTGAGCAAATTGGTGAAATAGAATTGGCTGATTTGGCGCCAGGTGAGTGGCGCCCATTAACAGAAAAAGAAGTTAATTTATTTACTTCATAACTAATTGCTTAGCTCAGCTCTACATGAGGTGAGTTAAGTGTAATCTTTAAGTAATTTTCGTACATTATCAGGTATTGTTGTAGCGCACTTTTTATCTGAATTAAAATATACAATAATCGTAGTACTCTCAGCAGCCAAAATACCTTTTTGAAAGGCTTTTTGGTTGATTGTAAGAGAGGAGTTACCGATAACAGCAATGTTGGTTTTTATTTCTACTGCTGAGCCGTAGAATACTTCACTTTTAAATTGACAATCAATTCGAACAATCACAGAGCCGAACTTCTCACCATTTACCTCATGGTTGAGTAATTGAGAAATATCAGCTCTAGCGTCTTCAAGCCATGCCATAATGGCTAAGTTGCTGATATGATTACCGTAGTTAACTTCAGTTATACGTGGTGTTAAAATTAATGTTTCCATACTATTTTTTACTTATTATTTAGTTCATTAAATTTAGCTAATTGCTCTTCTGTTGCAGGTAGCTGATGCTTTTCTTTCCATTCACTATAAGGCATGCCGTAAACTTGCTCACGGGCGGTATCAATATCAACATCTACACCAAGCTTCTCTGCTTCTGCCACAGTCCATTTACTAAAACAATTTCGGCAAAATCCTGCTAAGTTCATCAACTCAATGTTTTGTACATCTTTACGACTATCTAAGTGTGCTAATAAACGACGAAAAACAGCTGCTTGAATTTCAGTTTCTTTATTCATGGAGATCCTTTTTAATGTTTAGGTAAAGGTTTTTGATAATATTGGTATGAAACAGGATTAGGTTGCTCCTGTTTCGGGCTAATTTTTGTTTTCTTGATAGTTTTGCTACTTGCCACGGGAGATGGACTGATGGATAAATTTTCTAACCAATTATTTCCTTCGATTAAAGCTATTGGTGTAGGAATAGTCAGTAAAGTGCTATTAGTGTCAAACTCAGGTAAAACTCTGGTGGCGGTAAAAGCTACTCTTGGCTTAATTGTTGTTTCACCAATTCGCCCTCTTTGTCCCCAAGTGACAATATAATCTTGGCCACTAATATTGTTACCTATTGGTTGATTTGTAATAGCAACATCACGAAACACTTGAAAACGACTTTGCATCATTAGCTCTTCAAATAACATGGCGTAATCTTCACGAAGGCTTGAATAAGCATACTAATCAGTTGCAGAGTCAAGGCTAAAAATATTCTTTATATCATTGGGCAGATAAGCTTGTTGACTAGCATTTGCTCTTTCACCCGCAAAACTAACTTGTGCTAAATCTCGCATAACTCGGCTTTGTAACGGTAGAGCAACTGATAATTGATCAGACTCGAAGTCAGTACTTGTTGCAGCATCGAGTATGCGAGTTTTCTCCTCGTGTGTAAACCACTCGGTGCTTGGGAAAAAATCATTGGCGTGAGCAAGTTCATGATACAGCAAAGAAGCTAAGCGATAAAAGCCATCATTGCTTGTGCGAGTTATTCGTTGTGCTTTGCTGAAAGAGGGAGTGGCATAAGTATTGTCTTTTACATATCTCCATGGCATTGCAAATTGTAACTCATTGCCAAAATTTGCTCGGTAATCAGGAGCTTCGTTTATCGTATCGCGCTCTTGTGGCGTTATCCAAAAATTTTCAGCATCTAAATAGATTGCTCCCGTGGCTGCCCAATAAAATGAAGGGCGTATGTCATAAGAGATAACAATAGCTGTTGTTGCTCTTAGTAGGCGTTTAAAATCATTATAGTTATCATAGTTGAGAAGAAAGTCTTTAAACCGTTCTCCCATCCATGAGTGTGAAACTACGACTCTATTCATAATGTTACCTACAGTTAATTCGTTGCCTTCTTTAGCTAATAACGGTAAACGGGCTAGGGTACATGAACTACTCAATGTGTTGCTATAAACACAACCAACCAATGAGTCTGTGTAAGGGCTATTTTGATTATAAGGAAAAACCTTCGCGATTTGTGTATCAAAATACGCATTGTTTGAAATTATAGGGGCGGGCTCTACTAAAACAGCTACATGATCAATGTAGGTTTCAACCCCATCAGATGCAGAAACTTTAAAGCTCATTAATGTATCTTTTGTCACGGTTGGCGCGTCAAAAAATACAGCTAAGTCGCCTTGAGAGTTTGCTTCAGTGAATGTAATTTGAGGCCCTGCAGTTTGCTCCCATTGTAATGTGTTAGGAATAATTGATGAATTTATGCTTGTGCGTAGTGAAACGTTATTGCCACTTTGTACTGTATGAGCCAGCCTTGTGGCGATTTTGTTATTTATACTATCTACGTCGAGAGTTTTAGTTAGCGTTTGCCTTGCACCATTATTAACTGAGAAGGTTACAGTAAAACTATAACTACCCGGTTGACTCGGCGTAAAAGAAATAATTTTTGTATTGGTTGTTAGAATACTGATTTGTTCACCAGCAGTTTGTTGCCAGTTAATATTGCTTAGCTGACTGTCGGG
>CAXIBS010000216.1:0-3520 GCA_964022585.1 uncultured Colwellia sp. | reverse complement strand
ATGATACAATCATAGATAATTTAAGAGCATTTAAACTGCTTATTGATACTGAAAACACTTTATGGGTAGCAACAGAAAACGGTTTATACTCTGTAAAGAATAAAACAATTGTAAGCCATATAGATGGTCACTTGGGTCTACCAGACACGCCTGTCTACTCATTGCTTCTTACCCATAAAAACGAGCTTATTGTTGGAACTGAACAAGGAGCATATACCCTTAAAGATGGCTATTTTACTCTTATTCACCCTAGCTTAGCCAATGAAGAAGTTTCTAGCCTCTTAGAAGATAAAAATAATGACATTTGGTTTGGTACACAAAAACATGGTATTTTTCGCTTAAGTGATTATGGCATAGAAAAACTTGATGATAACAAAGGCTTACCTAACAACCGAATATCTGCACTTTATCAAGATAAAGAAGAAAGTATCTGGGTTGGTACAAGTAGTGGCTTATTTCGCTTAAGAGAAGCGCCTTTTATTACACTAACATCTAGCCAAGGTTTAGTCGGTAATTATATACGAACCGTTTTATCACATAGTGACGGCAGCTTATGGATTGGCAGTAGTAAAGGGCTAAACAAACTACACGGTAAAAATATTAGTACTATTTTACCTAACATGAATAACTTGGAAAGCTCATCTTCTGTAAAATCAATTTTAAGCTTGGCGCAAGGAAAAAATAAACAAGTATTAGTTGGAACCTACAACAGCGGTGTTTATAAAGTTGTTGATAACGTTATGCAGCCTTTTCTTGATAAACACCAAGGTTTACCAAGTAATGAAATCAGATCACTATTATTTGATTCCAAAGAAAACACTTGGATTGGCACTTCATCTGGTCTGGTTAAAATTACAAAAAATGGCAAAGTTAGGCATTTTAATAAGCAAACAGGTTTACCTGACAACTTTATAATGGCCCTCAGTGAAGACTCCAATGGAAGAATTTGGATTGGCACTGGTATCGGCATAGTTTCATATCAAAATGGCATGTTACAAACCTACCGTGTGCATGAAGAGTTTAATGCTGAGTATGCCTTCGGGTTTAACGTTGAAAATAACGCTATTTGGTTAGCAACCGATCGAGGGCTGATTCAAATAGATTTAAAAACAAATAAAATGAAAGCTATCAGCCGTAAAAACGGCTTACCTGTTGATAAACTTTTTCAAGTAATTATTGATAATAATGATACTTTTTGGCTAAGTTCTAACCGTGGAATTATTAAAGTTACGCGTGAGCAAGTTGATAAAGCATTATCAGATCAAAGTAAAATTATTAGTTTTGAAATTTTTGATGAAGGTGCCGGCTTATTAAGTTCACAAGCGAACGGAGGCTCAACACCTGCAGCAACATTACATAAAGATGGCAGTGTATGGTTTGCTACCGCTAAGGGTGTCAGTCAAGTTACACACCAGCGCCTACAAAGAATGGCAGAAAAAGAACTACCTGTATTTATTGAACAATTTATTGTTGATAACCATGACTACCCTTTAACACTTAGCGAAGAATACCAAACACTTAAACAAGTTAACCTACTAGCAGGCGCTTCACGTATCACTATTCATTATGCTGGTTTAGGCTATCTCATGTCAGAAAACATTCAATATCAAACACAACTTATTGGTTTTGATACTCGTTGGATTAACAAAAATAGTCAAACATATACCGAGTATACAAACTTAAGCCCGGGTACTTATACTTTTAAAATGCGTGCAAAATATCCTAATGGTAAATGGCAAGAGCAAGAAGCTATTTTATCTTTTAACATCCCCTATTTTTATTGGCAAACACCATTATTCAAGCTATTTTTTATTGTTCTATTGCTTTCTTTACTCTATATTTTTTATCGCTATCGAATGATTGTACTTCAAAAAAGAGAAGAGAAACTAAAACGTTTAGTGGCAAAGCAAACGTTAGATTTGCAAAAACAAACAGAATTATTTGCTTTTCAAGCAATACACGATCAACTAACAGGGTTACCAAATAGACGAGCATTTGATGAATGGTGTGATAATGACTTTAAAGAAGCAAAAACGCACGCGAGTCCTTTATCAATAGCCATTATTGATATTGACCACTTTAAAGCAGTAAACGATACATATTCACACATTATTGGTGATCAAGTAATTAAAGCTTTTGCCAAAATATTACTAGATCTAATTCCTCGCAGCTCACATCAAGTAAAACTCGCTCGTTGGGGGGGAGAAGAATTTACCCTACTTATTTCCACTGATAAAGAGCAAGCATTTTCTTTTTGCGAGCTAATTAGAACAACAATAGAAGAGTACGACTTCTCCTCCATTGTTGAAAATTTATCACTAACCGTTAGCATTGGTTTAACAGACAATAGTGACATAGTGGAATATAACCAAATGATTAATAATGCTGATCATGCGCTATATTATTCAAAGCACAATGGTCGAAACCAAGTAAGAATTTATCAAATAAATGATCATGAACATAACAAAAAAATTACCCAACGACTAACTCAAGTAACCCGAAAAAAACGTAGATAAATTTATCAATATTTGGGTAGCTACTGAAACAATACTACCCAAATAGGTTATATTCTTCATTTTTCCTCTGTACTTATAATTGAACACTTTCACCTATCTTATCTATTTTAAATTACTCTTAAGCGACTAGTTAACAGAAAAACGAAATGCTAAGGTTTGCTTAATTATTACATAATACCAAGCCCATTAAGTTATTTCCCACTCAGCGAGAATTAAAAAGCTTAGAGACAAGGCATTGATTGAAGATAATGGTTATTCCCTTGTCAAAATCAATAACACAGTATGTAAGCCTTTTAAACTCGCCCTTGGGAGCTTGTCAGAAAAGCAATAACTGCACAAATTTGTTAGATATAGAATAACTATACCGGCACAAACTTTGTTTGTTATAACTCTTCTGACATAGCTCTGAGGTGGAAATAAATTAAATGGAATTGGTATAACTCTTCGTAAAAGAAGTGGAGAATTTTCAGTATGTCTTTTTTTGATTTACCCGATTTTGATGATCACGAGCAAGTTGTTTTTTGCAGTGATGATTCATCAGGCCTTAAAGCTATCATTGCTGTACATAACACCAAATTAGGCCCCGCAGTTGGTGGATGTAGAATGTGGGATTATGTAAGTGATGAAGAGGCACTTATTGATGCATTACGTTTGTCAAAAGGCATGACCTATAAAAATGCTATGGCAGGCTTAAAAATGGGTGGTGGTAAATCTGTTATTATTGGTAATGCTAAAAAAATTAAATCAACCGCTTTATATGAAGCATTTGGTGAGGCATTAAACGCACTAAATGGGCGTTATTTAAGTGCTGAAGACGTCAATATAACCACTGCCGATATTGCCATTGCTAATACAGTTACTCCTTATGTAACAGGAACAATTAACAAGAGTGGTGATCCGGGTCCGTTTACTGCTTTAGGTACCTATTTAGGCATAAAGGCTGCTGTTAAATATAAGCTTAACCGAGATGACTTAACTGGACTAAAAGTTGCGGTACAAGGCTT
>CAXIBS010000215.1:0-3532 GCA_964022585.1 uncultured Colwellia sp. | reverse complement strand
GCTCGTAAAAGAAAAAATGTTAAAAAAGAGCGACTGTCGATTTCACAACAAAATATAAAAGTAAGACGTATTTTAGGTAAAGATATTACACAAGATGAACTTAACTTTTTTTATCTCACTTATCAGCTAACGTATTTAAAGCGAGGACACTCTCCTCATTTAACTATTGCATTTTTTGCTGACATATTAAAGACACTGCCACAGAATATTCTACTAATCATTGCCAGTGTTAACGATAATGATGTAGCCTGTTCATGGTTTTTCTTTGACGAACAACAGCTTTATGGCCGTTATTGGGGCTGTGCTGAAAGCTACAATAATCTGCATTTTGAATTATGTTACTACCAAGGTATTGAGTTTTGTATAGAGCATAACTTACAACGCTTTAACCCAGGAGCTCAGGGAGAACATAAAATTCAACGAGGTTTCGAGCCCGTGCTAACTCATTCTTATCATTGGATAAAGCGTGAAGACTTTAGAGCAGCAATACAACAATTTTGCATAGAAGAACAACAAAAAATGCAACATTACCTAAACCATTGCCAACAGTTTTTACCGTTTAAAAAACAATAAGCCCATTTAAATTAATACGTAAAGGTTATAAACATGTCTAAACCATTTTCTCAAGCATGTGAAAATAATAAACAACCGATACTCGAGATATTAACGCACGCGTTTTCTAATAAAAAACACGTGTTAGAAGTAGGCTCAGGTACTGGACAACACGGTGTTTACTTTGCTAAAAACTTGCCTTCTCTCATGTGGCAAACAAGTGATTTACCAGTGAATCATTCAGGGATTAACCAATGGATAGATGAGCAACCTGTATCTAATTTACAACGGCCGCTCGTTTTAGATTTAGCTAAACCTCAGCCTTTAAACATTAATATTGATGCCATTTTTACAGCTAACACTTTGCACATTATCAGTTGGCCGCTAGTACAAAACTTTTTTAACTTGGTAAAAAGTCAATTAACGACGAGTGGAACCTTATGTATTTACGGCCCTTTTAATTATCAAGGCAAATACACAAGTGAAAGTAATGCTAATTTTGATCTTTGGTTAAAAGCCCGCGATGAGCAAAGTGGCATTCGTGATTTAGAAGCGGTTTGCCAATTGGCAGCTGAAGCAGATTTATTATTTCAAGAAGCAATTAAAATGCCTGCAAATAACCAAATATTACTTTTTCAAAAGAAGTAATTCTCAAGGTATTAAAGGTTTTTTAAGTAATACAAAAGATAATTTATCTTAAAACATCTTGATAAAGCTGCTCAGCAAGTTGCTTTAAAACAATAGGCTCTGGATGAGTTTGTGCAAAAGTTCTTAAACCATAAATTCCCATCAAAAAATAGCGTGCTAGGTGCTCGCTATTTTTTTCTAATGCTATACTATTTTCTTTTTTAGCTTGCTCAAATTTATCAGCAAGGGCTTGTTGAAACCTTGCTAAATTATCACTCGTTATTTTTTGAATTTCTAAATCTTGCTCTGCTGTTTCATTTAATGATTTAGTCATTAAGCAAGCTTGGGTGTTATCACAACTAATGCACTCAGTAACCACACTTTCAAGATAAGTTTTTAGGTTATCTGTTACCGATTTGTTTGTAGGAAAAAATTGTTTAAATTCAGTTTCCTTATCTAATCGATATTGTTCAAGTGCCGCTAATAGCAAACCTCTTTTATTTTCAAATGCACAATAAATAGAGCCAGGATGCAAACCTGTTGCCTTTTTAATATCTTGCATACTAGTATTGGCAAACCCTTTGCTCATAAAAGCATTCATTGCCGATCTTAAAACTTTTTCTCTATCAAATTCAGCATTACGCATTTAGTTACCACTGTTAAAACCTTATCTGTAGCCAGTATACTCTTATTTGAACAGTCATTCAAAAATAATACTTGAATGCTTATTCAAATAAGAGTATCTTGAATGAACATTCAAGAAAGGAAAGTCATCATGACCGCAAACTTATTCAAGCCCTATGCTTTGAACGATACAATTACATTGAACAACCGTATATTAATGGCACCCTTAACACGCTGTATGGCTGATAAGAACTTAGTACCAACACAGGCAATGGCAGACTATTATGCTCGTAGAGCTGAAGCCGGTTTAATCATTTCTGAAGCTGTCATTATTCGCCCTGACGGACAAGGTTATCCCAATACTCCGGGCTTATTTTCAAAGGCACAGATTTTAGGTTGGAAAAAAGTAACGGATGCAGTACATAAAAATGGCGGAAAAATGTTTGCCCAACTTTGGCATACAGGCCGAGTTGCACACCCCTTTTTCTATGGAAATAGCGATGATGCCGATGTATTAGCGCCATCTGCAGTGGGCGTAGAAGGCAGTGTACCGAGAATGCGAGAGTTGACTTATAAAGTACCCAAAGCACTTACCACCGATGAAATAAAAACATTAATAGCTGATTATGGGCAAGCTGCTGAAAATGCCATTGAAGCAGGGTTTGATGGCATTGAACTTCATGGTGCCAATGGTTATATGATTGATCAATTCTTACATCATGATAGTAATCGTCGTGATGACGAATATGGCGGTAGTAACGAAAACATGGTTCGATTTCCATTAGCGGTTGTTGATGAGGTAATCAAGAAGATTGGCGCTGACAGAACGGCGTTAAGATTATCTCCGGGAGCCTATTTCAACATAGCGAGTGACGATCGAGATCGCGCTGTATTTGATTGCTTATTACCTGAACTAGAGGCCCGTAATTTGGCATTTATTCATGTGGGAATTTTTGATGATAGTACACAGTTCGAGTATCTAGGCGGAAACGCATCAAGCTATCTAAGAGCAAATTACAAAAATACCTTAGTGGGTAATGGCAGTTACAGTGCAGACACAGCAAGTAGCGCTATAAATGATGATAAGTTTGATCTTATTGCCATTGGCCGCCCTTTTATTGCCAACCCAGACTATGTGAATAAAATACGTAATAAAGAGCCATTAGTAGACTTTTCGGAAGACTTGCTACCAACTTTAATTTAATTAGAATATTCACATCAGAGCAAATTTTTAAAGCGAGTCTGTTAGCTTTTTTGCAATTGAGTTGAGTCAAAGTCAATGAGTTGAGTTAAAAGTAATATTGTTCTGATGTGTGTTTCGTTGTTTAGTAATCATAAAATAGTCATCTTATTTCGTTAAACCACCAAACAAAACCACCTCATGGTTATCTAACCATAATGGGTACTTTGCCATCACCTTAGTAAACATTGGGCTTTGTAGGTAATTGTTAAGCCAATTTCTAACGTTAGGGTATGGTGATTGTAAGTACCATTGGCGCTCTACCCTTGCAAACTGGCGGATAAAAGGCAGTAACGCAATATCAGCTAGACTTTCTCGATCAGACAGTAAGAAGTTATGATTCTTTAATCGATCTTCTAGTACTTGAATAAGTTGCTCACAAAGCGCCCTGCACTCATCAATATTATTTTCTTTATACCGCTTAGCACATTTATACTGCTCTAAATATGCTTTAAATTCAGTATCAAAAGTATTAATCAACTCAAGCAT
>CAXIBS010000214.1:0-3588 GCA_964022585.1 uncultured Colwellia sp. | reverse complement strand
TTAAATTCATTCCAAATACCGAATTCTTTTTCACGCATGGCAATATCATTTGGCCAATTTTTAGCGTTATGTCTCAGTATTTTTGGAAAAGTATCTAACTCTCCCATTTCATAATCGTTTGCTACTGCTTGTAAGTTAGACATTAGCTAGCCTCCTGTACTGCTTCATCTTCATCATCTTCGATACCAAGATAAGCACGTTTAACGTGTGGATCAGCCATAACTTCATCAGGTAGACCTGACATAAGTTTCTTACCAAAATCAAGCACCATAACTTGGTGTGATATATCCATTACTACGCCCATATCATGTTCAATCATGACTACGGTAATACCAAATTCTTCATTTAAATCGAGGATATAACGTGCCATATCTTCTTTTTCTTCTAAATTCATACCTGCCATAGGTTCATCAAGAAGAATTAATTCTGGTTTTAGTGCCATTGCACGTGCAAGCTCAACACGCTTACGTAAACCGTAAGATAAGGTGCCTGCAACTGATTTTCTGATATGAGAAATTTCTAAAAAGTCGATAATTTCTTCACAGTAACGGCGATGATCTAGCTCTTCTTTTTGTGCTGGTGAAGCCCAATAAAGTGGTCCAGTTAACCAGTTGTTTTTCAATAAGTGATGACGACCAACCATTATGTTGTCTAATACCGACATATGACCAAATAAGGCTAAATTTTGAAACGTTCGGCCCATGCCAAGATCGGCTCGGTCATTCGGACGTAAATTAGTGACAACTTTGTCATTGAAAATTACGTTGCCAGAATTTGGCTGATAACGTCCAGAAATACAGTTAAGCATGGAGGTTTTACCCGCGCCGTTAGGACCGATAATGGAAAACACAGAGCCACGGGGTACTTCAAAGCTAACGTCGGTTAATGCTTTCACACCACCAAACGCTAAAGAGATATTCTCTACTTTGAGTATTGAATCAGTCATACTCACACTCCTAAATTAAAAAATAATGTTATAGATGATGCAAGTAATAGTTTTTTAAACTTATTGTTATACATTGATACACCCTTGTTGTATGTATTTTTAGTTAAACTTCTAATCTCATGTTTGTCTAACTATTGAACTAAAGTTAGCCTAATCATATTAAGCGAGTAAGAAAATGTAACAATCGGAAATAAGACTTAGCACTTAGTATCTAGTCCTTTAGTCTTATAAAAATAACAATTATGGTACTCTCTATTAAGTTGTAGAAATAGATAGGTTTTTTACTTAATAAATGTGATAAATTTACTATTAAGATAAGAGTTTTAGAGATTATTTATGTTTGCAAATTGGTTGTTGGTAAGCGTTAGTATTGGCTATATAGGCTTATTATTTCTTATTGCTCATTTAGGTGGGAAATATCGGGCAAAGCTTAAGGCAAAACAACAGTCAATTATTTATGCTTTATCATTAGGCGTTTACTGTACTTCGTGGGGCTTTTTAGGAACAACAGCACAAGCCGCTAATAATTCTTTCACTTATATATCTGTGTATTTAGCACCTATATTATTATTTATCTTCGCATGGCCTTTTATTCAGCGAATAATACGAACCAGTTTACAGCTTAAAATTACTTCGATTGCCGATCTACTTTCAGCTCGATTTGGCAAATCACAGTCTTTAGCAATTATCATTACCCTAGTTGCCTTAATTGGCACCATGCCTTATATCGCCTTGCAGTTAAAAGCTATCATTTATTCTTATCAAATTCTTCAGGAAACATCCGATTTACCAATGTGGCAGCTTGGTTTGATTGTCAGTATTATTTTAGCTGTTTTTACTATCATCTTTGGTATTCGTACTATCGACATAACTGAACGTCACCCTGGCGTTATGATAGCAATCGCATTTGAGTCATTGATTAAGCTGATTGCTTTTCTCTTAGTTGGTATTTTTGTTTGTTTTATTGTTTACGACTCTCCTGCAGATATTTGGCAATTATCAAAAGACTCAATTTCACTTGAAGAACAATTTAGTGGTAGCAGCCTAATTGGATTATTCGGCTTACTCATTATTGGGTTATCTGCTTTTTTATGTTTTCCAAGACAATTTCAAGTGATGTTTGTAGAAATAAAAGAGAAGAAAACAAGTAATCTTGCCCGTTGGTTACTACCCCTTTATGTTTTAACGTTTGCCTTTTTTGCTGGACCATTAGGTTTAGCCGGCAACCTTAATTATGGCGATTCATTACCTAGGGATGCTTACGTATTATTTTTGCCTGCTTATAACGGACAACTCTGGTTATCTCTGTTTTCATTTTTAGGTGCGGTGTCTGCAGCAAGTTCTATGGTAATCGTATCAACGATTGCTTTGAGTACTATGCTTAGTAATGAAATCGTTTTTCCTCTTATGTTTCGCTACTCTAATAAGCAGCATAATGATTTTAATCACTTTCAATCTCAATTATTACTCATTCGTAAAGCGTTAGTACTCGTTGTTATTTTTCTAAGTTATGGCTTATTGCTTTTATCACCACCAGATACTTTATCATCATTAGGGGAAGTCGCTTTTGGTGCTATTGCACAGATAGGCCCCGCGCTATTTGTTGCTTTTTATTGGCGAAGAGCAACGCTTTCAGGGGTTATTTTTGGCATAAGTAGTGGCTTTATTGTTTGGACAGCTTTCAATCTATTACCACAGTTAGGCTTTTATAATCACCCATTAGCAGAAAGTGACTTACCAAATACTACGGTTATCACCTTAATTGGCTTATTAATTAACGTCATTATGCTTTGGCTGGTTTCGTTAGTAACACGACAAAGTATTCGCGAGCAATCACAAAGTAAGTATTTTTATAAATCCCGCAAAAAAACACAGTGGAGTTTACCTATTCAGCCTAAGGTTGATATTGTTGAATTAAAGTTTTTAGTGGCTCGATTTATAGGTCAAGAAAAGTCAGATGAATGCTTTAAGAAATTTTATAACTCTCATCAAGGTAAAAGTAATAAAGAGTTTAATGACGCCATACTGTTTCATGCTGAAAATACCCTTGCCCGCGTATTAGGCTCTGCATCGGCAAAGTTAGTTACTTCACTTGCTATTAATGGTCGAGGAATACAATTTGACCAAGTTGCTAAGCTTGTTGAAGACAATTCTAGCCAGCAATTAGAATTTAGTAGAACAGTACTTCAAAGTGCGATAGAAAACGTAAGGGAAGGTATTTCTGTTATTGATAGTGATTTGCAATTAGTGGCTTGGAATAGACGGTATTTAGATATTTTTAATTACCCTGATAACTTTATTTATATTGGTTGCCCTATCAGTCAATTAATACATTTTAATATAAGTCAGCAAGGATACTTTGCTAAAGATATAGATTTACAAGTTAAAAAGCGTATCCAATTCATTAAAGCTGGTAGTCGTCATGAATCTGAATATAAATTAAAAAATGGCAAAACCATACACATAGAAGGTAACCCTATTCCAGGGGGCGGCTTTGTAATGATATTTTCAGATATCACTAAATACCGTCAAACAGAAAAAGTGCTAAAAGATGAAAATACCGATCTAGAATCAAGGGTTAGATTTCGTACTGCTGAACTTGAACAAGCCAATAAAGAATTAGCTCAAGCGAACAGTGAGTT
>CAXIBS010000213.1:0-3615 GCA_964022585.1 uncultured Colwellia sp. | reverse complement strand
CAGATACTTGGCGTTGGCAGTCAGAAAACCCTGAAGGTTTTTAATCATCAAACATATTTTAAATTCCGAAGTAATGTTCGGAATTTAAAATAATTAACTTTCTAACATCCTTGTAGCTTTTGTTTAAAGTTGTTTAGTTAAACTAAAAGCACCTCTAATTTGTCCTAGCGAGTAATTTGTTGCCTGATCATTTGGGTAATACTTTTTGAGGGCTGCTTTAGTTTCTGTATTCAACTTACTGCCATGACACGTTAAACAAAGTTGCTCAGTACCTTGTGCTTTCATAAAACGAAATTCATCTCCAACAACTTCAGCTTTAGCCATTTTTTTAGCACTTTCACCTTGTGCTTGTCTTTGATTAAACTCTTCAAGAACCGACTTTTCCCATGCATTGGGTATTGCACTTGGGTGATTACGGGCTTTTAAACTTACGCGTTTTACTTGCCATTGCGTTGACGAACTAAGCTCTTTTGCTATTTCGGGGGCTTTTACTGAGCAGACCTCAATTGCTTTTAATACGCCACCTTCAGATAGTGCTTTTTTTAGTTGTGGCTTTAACGTGCCGCCAAATTGTTTAACAGTAGTTATTGCTTCCGCTTTTAGTGCTGGAGTATCCACTGTTTGGGCCAAAGAATTAAATGAAGAAAAAAATAAAACGGGACTAATTATTGATAAAAGTAAGGTATTCTTTTTTTGATAGTACATTTTCGTTCCTGATATGTAATTAAAAGAGGTTATCCTGTTAGTTGGCTTTGTTCATCAGCCCAAGCAAGCGCTTCATTATAATGTTTAACTGCTTGTTCTTTATCTAGATGAAGTTTTTCTATAATAAAACTGGTTTTTTCCCACTGAGCATGCTCAATAAATTCAACTAACTTTATGATTGCTGCCATGACGCCTTTACGAGTGAGTAGAGGCGCTTTTATTTCATCTGCTAAAGGGAGTTTATCAAGCACAACTTCTAACTTTTCATCTAAAATTGCATCTATCATGGATAACAATCCCGTTAGAAAAGCTATTGAATCATCAATTTGAGTTGGCATATCTTTAGCAACAAGCTCACAAAATTTAGCACGCGTCATTGATATTTTAATTAGCTCTGTTGGTTTGTCAGGGTTTGCTGTAATAGCAAACATTAAACCTAAAAAGCGCTTTAATTCGCTTGAACCAAGCATTACTAGTGCTTGTTTGATAGTTGATATTTCAGTATGTCGTCTAAACATTGCTGAGTTTGCATAGCGTAATAATTTATATGACAAAGAAACATCACGCTCAAAAACACTTGTTATGCTTGATAAGTCCAACTCTGGCTTTGATGTTTCATATAGTAATTCAGCCATTGCAAGTTGTGATGGAGATAGATTTCTTGTTTTAACCATTTCAGGCTTTGCAAAAAAGAAACCTTGAAAATATTTGAAACCGAGCTGCAATGATTGGTTATATTCTTGGTAAGTTTCTACTTTTTCAGCTAATAAATCGATATGAGGGTAATCTTTAATCGCTTCGATAATTATCTTTATTTCTTCAACACTAGTTTGTTGAATATCAATCTTAATCATTTTAATAAAGGGATAAAAATATGACCAAACATTTTGGTGCTCATAATCATCTAGTGCAATAATATAACCTTTAGTATGTAAATCTTTACAAAGGTTTAATAGCTTTTTACCTGGCTTGATTGTTTCTAATATTTCGACTACTACTTCTTCATTAGTAAGCATTTCTGGGTAACCTTGGGCTAAGGTTTCTAAAGTGAAGTTTATAAAAGCAGGTTTGCTGCCAGTAAAGTCACTAATGCCCATATTAAATTTACTTGCTTCAATCATCTTACTTGTTGCTTCATCGCCATCAATTTCAGGGAAAACATTGTCGATGCTATCGCGAAAAAGTAATTCGTAAGCATAGAGCTTTTTGTTTGCGTCTAAAATTGGCTGTCTAGCGGCATAAAAGTACATAGTTTGAGCAATATCTTTATAATAAAAACAATTACTAATAAATATACCTGTTCTTGTTAAAGATGCAAGATTCCCTCGAAGATTATCTTTTAATATTTACAGGAATAATCAATGCTAAGGTATATTTCTGCTTGAGTTCTTGATAGCGTATCAAGGAAGCTTTAAGCCATCATTTATACTAATTAAAAGGGGAATATCTTGGCACTTGGTACGTTAATTTCTTTAGCTGTCTATTTTGTTGTTATGTTAGGAATAGGTTTTTATGCCTATAGAAAATCTACCAGTGATGTTTCTGGCTATATGCTAGGTGGTCGAAGCTTAAGCCCAAGTGTTGCAGCACTTTCAGCAGGTGCCTCAGATATGAGTGGATGGATGTTAATGGGGTTACCTGGCGCTATGTATATATCTGGCATGAGTAGCCTATGGATAGCAATAGGCTTAGTTATCGGTGCTTTTTTAAATTATCTCATTGTTGCTCCTCGCCTTAGAACCTATACTGAAGTAGCAAATGATTCTATTACCTTGCCTGACTTTTTTGAAAACCGCTTTAATGATAAGTCTCGACTGTTACGTATAGTCTCATCTGTTGTTATCATCGTATTTTTTACTCTTTATACCTCTAGCGGTATTGTGGCAGGAGGAAAGCTTTTTGAAAGTTCTTTTGGTTTAAATTATGAAATTGGCTTGTATGTCACAGCAGGTGTTGTGGTTGCTTACACATTATTTGGTGGCTTCTTAGCGGTTAGCCTGACTGATTTTGTGCAGGGGTGTATAATGTTTATTGCCTTAATATTAGTGCCTATTGTAACGATTAATGAAGTTGGTGGGATGAGTGAGCTTCATACAAGTATTAACCAGATTGACCCAAGTTTATTAGATATTTTTAGCGGTGTAACGGCGATAGGAATTATTTCATCAATGGCATGGGGATTAGGTTATTTTGGTCAGCCGCATATTATTGTACGATTTATGGCAATTCGAAGTGTGAAAGATATGCCAACAGCACGCCGCATTGGCATGAGCTGGATGATAGTTGCTTTGATTGGTGCTATGGCAACAGGTTTTGCTGGAATTGCCTATGTAAATAAAACAAACCTAACACTGGGTGATCCTGAAACAATCTTTATTGTGTTATCACAAATACTATTTAGTCCACTCATTGCTGGATTTTTATTAGCGGCAATATTAGCTGCAATTATGAGTACTATCTCTTCGCAACTACTTGTTACTTCAAGCTCATTAACGGAAGATCTTTATAAAACTTTTTTACATAAGAATGCAAGCGACAAGCAGCAAGTTCTTGTTGGGCGAGTCTCTGTGGCTATTGTAGCTCTTGTCGCCATCTATTTAGCCTATGATCGTGATAGTTCAATACTCTCCTTAGTTAGTAATGCATGGGCTGGTTTTGGTGCAGCTTTTGGCCCTGTTATTATTGCTAGTTTATATTGGAGTAAAATGACAAGAAATGGTGCCCTATTAGGTATGTTATCAGGTGCTACAACGGTATTACTGTGGATTTATATTCCTGTCACTATTGATGGGCAATCATTGAGTTCTTTAATGTATGAAATAGTTCCTGGCTTTATTTTATGTTCTGTGGTGATTTATGTTGTAAGTACATTTTACCCGCAAAATGATGAATCTATTTTAGCTAAGCATG
>CAXIBS010000212.1:0-3669 GCA_964022585.1 uncultured Colwellia sp. | reverse complement strand
TACATTCAACGTCACAACAATCTTCTGATTGACCATTACTGCTTTTATTCATATCCCCATGATTCATTCCTTCATGATGACTCATTTTGGAATGATCCATGTTCATGTGTGATTCGTGAGAACCTGATGACATTTCACAAGACATAGCAGTATAAGCCAATGCTTGCCCAACAAAGGCAATCAGCATAGCTACAACAACTAAGACTTTTGAAAGTGGTTTAAACATAAAGTTCTCTTAAGAAAAATACCATCACAATACTAAATTAAAGTCATATCTAAGTAAATGATAAACCGTGGTGCTTTTAAAAATTTTGATTAATACAGGAGACTAGTGAATATAGTCGAGAAAAAATAACTAATTAATCACCAGTATGAGAGCAACAATTATGTCCTTCCTGAATTGGTGGACACTTTACTGTTCCATATGAACAGTAAACACAGCAGTCACCCTTTAATGGTTTTAACAAAACTTTGCACGATTCACATTCATAATACCACTGACAAGCGTTTGTCCGCATTTCTTCAATTTTACTATACCCACATTCTGGACATGTAATAGTCGACTTTAGCTCTATACGTTGCATGTTTGCTCCCTTACTGGTTTTACGATATCCAAAACCGACATAACGACCATTAAGCAAATACCAAAGTAAAATAGGTATGTGCTCCAATCATATTGCCAAAGAGGATAAAGCGTTAATAGCACTGCTACAGGCCCAAGAATGCTGAAGGCAGCTCTGGTATGGCTTTTATTTTTGTGCCAGTTGTATAAGTTTACTAGTAGCGCCAGAGTTGCAAATATAGGTAACAAGGTATTTACAGCAATCCCCTCAAAATGAGAAAGAAAACCTAACCCCAACGCTGATGCTAATGAACCAAGTGCAGGGAAACACCCTGTACAACTAAGTGCTGCAAGCCAAACCCCGCCTGAGCCAACTTTATCTAAAATTTTATTTATCATTTGAAAGTCTATTGGTTGATATTACCAGCACTTTAAACTCCGTACATGAGTACGGAGTCAATCATTTTAATGAATCAATAATAGGGCAATATGTTGGATCATCGTTTTGTATACAGGTATTTGTCATATCCACAATTACTTTCTCTAAACGTTGAAGGTCGCTAATTTTTTCTCGAATGATTGCTAACTTTTGTCGGCTTAATAACTCAACTTGAGCGCAGTCGTTGTCCATAGACATTAGCGATTTAATTTCTTTTAACGTAAAGCCGAGCATTTTGGCTTTTGTGATGAACCTAAGTTGTCCTGCTATTGTTTCGTCATATTGTCTATAACCTGATATTGGTTTTGTAGGTTGTGTAATAAGTCCTTCTCGCTCATAAAAACGAATGGTTTCTACGTTTAAATTTAATGATTGTGCTAATTTACCAATGGTTTTCATAATTGCCTTTGCGACTAAGAATAGCTCAAAGCAGAATTTAGATTAACTATCCAACGACTTAATAATACCGCATCCTTCAATGGTATTATCAGAATTGCATGTACTTGCCATATGTTGTAATTCATTTTTTAAGGCCTTTAATTCTTTCATGCGTTTGTTGACTAAATTTAATTGCTGCTTAATCAATTCATTCACACTAGAGCAGCTTTCTTCTGGCTTATTCTTTAATTCAATAAGACGTTTGATATCATCAAGAGATATATCGAGGCTGCGACAATGCTTAACGAATTCCAGCTCTTTTAACGCCTTATTGGAATACAACCTAAAGTTACCCTCAGAGCGCTCAGGATCTGAAAGCAACCCTTCTCTTTCATAATACCTAATTGTTTGTATTGAACAGCCTGATGTTTTCGATAATTCGCCAATTTTCATAAACCTTTCCAATAAACTTGACTCTATAGTTACTATAGGTTTTATAGTTAAAGCATACAAGTTAATAAGGGGTAAAAATGTGTGATAAGTATCTAACCAAGACCAGCATAGTCAATTTTGAACACAAAAATATCCAATCCCTCATAAATCAACGAAGGTGGAAAAGCTTGGATGATTTCAACAAAATTGGTGCGGCCTACCAATTTGTTAAAGATGAAATATTATTTGGCTACAATGAAAGCGATGACATTTCTGCAAGCAATGTTTTAGCGGATGGTTACGGACAATGTAATACCAAAGGTAACTTACTGATGGCCTTGTTACGAGGGTTAGGTATTCAATGCCGATTTCACGGGTTCACCATTGCTCAGCAATTGCAAAAAGGTGCTATTCCAACGTATGTCTTTTGGTTAGCGCCGAAATACATTATCCACAGTTGGGTAGAGGTTTACTTTGATGGACGTTGGATCAACTTAGAAGGCTTTATCTTGGATGAGCAATATCTCACTTCGTTACAACAGAAATTTAGCGAAGAAAAAGATAACTTTTGTGGTTATGGTGTTGCGACAAAATGCTTCTCTACTCCAGATATAAATTGGCGCGGAACTGATACCTATATTCAAAAAGAAGGTATTCATGATGATTTCGGACTTTATGACTCTCCTGATAAGTTCTACCAAGAAAAAGGCACTAATTTGTCAGGCGTTAAACGTTGGATGTATCAACGAGTGATCCGTCACCTGATCAACTTCAATGTCGCCAACATTAGAAAGACGACAGTACTGGAGGTGCAAAATGCACAACCATAATCATAGTCATCAACATGGTAAAGATGACCGTATTGGTTGGGCATTTTTCCTTAATGTGACATTCACTATTATAGAATTTATAGGTGGTTGGCTCACTAACAGTACGGCGATAATGGCAGATGCAGTTCACGATCTTGGTGATAGTCTTTCAATAGGTTTTGCGTGGATTTTAAGTCGTTTTTCAGATAAAGAAGCATCAGATAAGTTTAGTTATGGTTATCGTAGACTTACACTCTTTGGCGCATTGATAAACAGTATTGTTTTAATCATTGGCTCAATTTGGATTTTATTTGAAGCAATTCCAAGGCTGTCCAATCCTGAAATGCCTGTTGTCGAGGGGATGTTAGGGCTAGCGATACTCGGCGTTGCCGTTAACGGATATGCTGTATTAAAATTAAAAGCTGGAGAAACCTTAAATGAAAAAGTACTTACATGGCACTTGCTTGAAGACGTACTTGGCTGGGTTGCTGTGCTTATTGTATCTATTGTGCTGTTATTTGTAGATTTGCCCATTTTAGATCCGTTACTATCTATTGGCTTCACATTGTTTATCTTGTTCAATGTTTTTAAAAATCTGAAATCAACAATTGTCTTGTTTCTTCAGGCCGCGCCAGATGAAGAAACTCAAGAAAGTATAAAAGAGTCGCTAACTAACCTTCCAGAAGTTAATGGCGTACATCATCTGCATTTTTGGTCGTTAGATGGCGAAAGTCACGTATTAACCGCTCACATAGAATTAGTCGAAAAAATTGACGTTGATGAATTAATTAAACTTAAGGAACAAGTGGCTAAGAGACTTTCTGCCTATCGCTTGTCTCATACAACCATTGAATTTGAGTTTCCTAAAGAGACTTGCCGAGATGATGCGAATTAAACTTTAAAAATTAAAATAAAAAGATTAAATATAAAAGCAGCTTAAACATAAATTAAGCTGCTTTTTTGTTTTTAAATTTCGTCAGATTGCTGTTTACTGCTCTCAGCGCCATGCGCCCATTGATATAAAATAGGCAATACAAACAAAGTTAAAA
>CAXIBS010000211.1:0-3690 GCA_964022585.1 uncultured Colwellia sp. | reverse complement strand
TGCCTAAAAAGAGAATTGATATGTCTAAGTTATCAGAAAATAATCCTAACGATTCTATTCCTGCTGGCGGTTTAGGAGCACTAAAAAGCTCAGCTCACATGAAAAAATTCTACATTAGTGCTTTATGAGCCATCTATTATGAGTTTTGAGCAATCATCTTTTTACATCTAATCACTATACTAATTTTTTCATCTTCAGATTTATTTATCCAATCATTAATTTCTGATGAAGATCTATAGCAGCCTTTACAAATAGCATTTACATCCAACTCGCATTGCCCTGTGCAAGGGGTAATTATATTTATATTGTTTCCAATGAACATAGTGCTTTAATGATACTCAAATAGTAACGCCCTGTGGGCAAAATATTGTTGGCTAGAATAATAGACGAAGGAGAAAAAGCCAACTATTAATTGCCTTATTGAGTAGTTTGTTATGTGCATTTATTGCTTAGCTAATTATTTTCATTCACGCCTTTTACTTCATAACCCCTTAACTTTAGTTACCACAGCCTACTGAGCCTACTATATAAGGAGATACTTTAATCAGTAATAAAACTTAAAATAGCAGAAGCTAACATAAGAGCAGCTGAATACAAAGAATGCAGAATGCAACAAAAACCACATCTACACTGTTTCTTATAGGAAACAATATCCATTAAATGATATATTATTACACTTTAATGGATTTTTATTGTTTTCAGTCAAGTTTTAAAATTTATAATCGTGAATAATGAACGTGAAATTATTCAGCCGAATCGAATAAATCATGTTTTAAAGACGTTTCAACTTGCTAAATACCAAATAAGAAAGATTGCAAGGGGGTGGTCTAGTAATTAAAACAGAGTTTAATCGATTCATTTGCGTTCACTACGAGAGATTTTTATGGAACTTATAAAGGGTATATCCCTACTTCTTGCTGCATTGACAGCATTTTCACTATTCAGCCGTTACGCGCCAAAAGGTACATTAGCAATGGGCGGCCTTGCTTCTGCCGCTGTAGCAAGTTTTCTTGTTGAGGCAGTACATGCCTATATATCAGGTGACTTTTTTGGAATTGGAATGCTCAGAGAAACAGGATTAGCTGCTGGCTCTATGGGTGGCCCTGCTGCTGCTGCACTTGTAGCACTGGCGTTAGGTGTTAACCCCGTTTTTGCAATTGTGGCTGCTATTGCGACAAAAGGCACGGGTATTTTAGCAGGCTTTATAGCCGGTTATCTTTGTTCATTTATTGCTGATGCAATAGAAAAACATCTTCCTGAAGGTATCGACATCATTGTGGGTGCATTAGTATTAGCCCCTGTTGCGTATATGATTGCCCATGCTTGTGGTCCTGTTGTTGGCGAGATGATGGCAATAATTGGCACAGCTATTACTGGCGCAACAACTGCCTCTCCATATGTAATGGGCTTTGTGCTAGGTGGTTTGATTAAAATGATTTGTACTTCACCATTAAGTTCTATGGCATTAACAGCAATTCTTGGCTTAACAGGCTTACCTATGGGTATTGCTGCACTAGCGTGTGTTGGTGGTTCATTTACTAATGGTATTTTGATGAAACGTTTAAATTTAGGTGATAATAATAAAGTTATCGCGATTATGCTTGAACCATTAACACAAGCTGACATTGTCACTCGCAATGCGTTTAAAATTTATTCATGTAACTTTTTTGGTGGTGCTTTTGCTGGCTTAGCTGCAGTTTACTTCAACATTATTAATAACGCACCTGGCACTGCTGCACCGATTCCAGGTTTACTTGCTAACTTTGCGTTTAATGATGCAAGCGCAGTATTGATGGCAATTCTATTCGCTGTAATTGGTGGTATTGTTGCTGGATATGTTGGTACAAGTATTCATCTTAAACTAGATGAAAAGCGTATGAAAAAAGCTGAAAGATTACAAACGGCTACAGCTTAGTAAATAGTCTTTTGTACTAAAAACGCCGCATATCCTAACTATGCGGCGTTTTTAGTTTCTATCTTTTAAGAATCATCTAATTTTAGCAGTGTTAGGGCAAGTTTATACCTAAGTATGTGCTCTTGTTTGAGAGTCCTTCTATATATTAACAAATGTCGAAAGATGCTTTGCCAATTATTATTTATAACAGAATCGATATTCAATTTCTTTTGTAAAAAAGTAATTGAAGTATCTTGCTTATACCATTCATTTTCAGAGCCAGATAAAGGCATAGCAAGATCGTTAAAATTATTAAGCGTTAAATAGTAATCTGCATCACTTGTTATCGCTATTTCTATACCTTTTGGATCTACATCACTAAAACAAACTAAGGGAGTTCTCCCTTTAAAGCGACGGAAAAATTGATAACTGGTACTGGACGTTTGTTGTGCTTTTACATCCCCGCGATATAGCCATAAAGCTTGGCTTATATCTAATTTAGTCGATAAATTGGTTAGGTTAATTTGCTTCAAATTAGCCATCACCGTAAGATTTTCAACAAGGATAATAGCTGAATGTTCAACAGACATAATGTCGTCTGCTTTGATATACATACCTAATGAAGTTAATGGCGATATTTTATGACATGTTTGGTTAACATTAAAATTAGACAGACTGTTGATTAAAATAAAATCTTTGCTTACAGCATAGCTATTTTCTTTTTCATTTCTATGGGTTTCTGCAATAGTTACTCTATCTGCTTTGGGTGGGTAATCATCATTTCTTATATCAATGCCAAGATTGCTTTGTACTTCGTTACATAACGCTAAAATATCTGTAAGATTAAATGTTAACCATTGTTGAGTAAGATCAAATTGGCCAAAGTGAAATTCTTCATATAGCTTAGTGGCAAGCGCTGAGTTTTTTATCCGACCGCCGTTTCGATTCTTCTGAATCTTATCTTGAGCAAAATTATAAAGTTGCTTGTTCATATTGGATTTCATTTGCACCTTTGAGTTAAAGCCTATAGAGAACAAGTCGCCTCATGCTCATTAAGCTCTCAATTCAATCACTACATCACTATAACGATAATTGTCTGTAGTGCCATTTATCGCAACGCCTTTCATTTTTATATTCAGTGCATTTTGTTGAGCACTGGTTAATTTACAATAACAACTAAAGACTAACTCTATCCACGCTTTAGGTGCAATGATTTGCGATTGTTCTAGCCAAGTATGTTGCAATTCTTGGTAGAAGCTTAATGCTGAGATTGCACTGTTATTAATGATCACATGTTCAAATAATAATTCAGTTTGTTGTTCAAAAAAGTCTTCTTCTGCGGCAACTCTTTCAATTACTTTGACACTAACTTCACTGGTTTCTCTTGCTTTTATTGGTGTCACTATATTTTGTTTACGCAAAGACTGAACTAACTCAAGTAAAGGCTGTTCAATGCTTGTTTGCTTGGTATCAACATAGCTTTTAAGTGGCATGGGTGGAGCGTATTTTAGTGTTTCTGGTAAATTTGGCAGCTCAAACAGATTTTCATCCAAGGTAAACTCTGGGTGTTTACGTAAAAACCGTGCCATATTACGTAATTGGCTTGCTTGTTTCTCATCACGACGTAAGCGAAACAAACTGATACGCATGTTATCAATAATTAAACGCAGTTTAGGTAATATTTGGTTATACCAATATACAAAGCTGGTAATTTTACGAGCGAACTCATTTGGACACGCTAACCAGTCGAGCCACTCATAGCAGTCATGGGGATCTATCTGTTGTAATTCATTAAG
>CAXIBS010000210.1:0-3734 GCA_964022585.1 uncultured Colwellia sp. | reverse complement strand
GTACGGTTGTTTTCAGTTTTACCGCGTAATTCCATAGGGTTTTTCTTTGAAGGCCCTTCAACTAAAACACGCTGCTCAGTATTTAACATTTGTCTAGCAATACGAAGCGCTTGATGAGTTATTTTGTCTTGTAATAACTGTAAACGTTTCTTTTTAGTTGCATCACTAATGTCGTCAGGTAAGTCAGCTGCTGGTGTTCCTGGACGAGCACTGTAGATAAAGCTAAAGCTTAAATCAAAGTCTATCGCTTCAATTAACTTCATTGTATCCATAAAGTCTTCATCAGTTTCGCCAGGGAAGCCAATAATAAAATCAGATGACATAGAAAGTTCAGGACGAACCTTTTTCAATTTTCTTACTTGCGACTTATATTCTATTGCCGTATGTCCACGCTTCATTTGCGTTAAGATTCGATCACAACCACTTTGAACAGGGAGATGTAAGTGGTTTACTAATTCTGGAACATCTTCGTATGCTTCTATAATGTCATCGGTAAATTCAACCGGATGTGATGTGGTATAACGGATACGATCAATACCATCAATGGTTGCCACTAAGCGAACTAAATCAGCAAAGCGACAAATACTACCGTCATGCATTTCACCACGATAGGCGTTAACGTTTTGACCTAATAAATTGACTTCACGAACACCTTGTTCAGCTAATTGTGCTATTTCGTATAAGACATCATCAAGGGGTCTGCTGACTTCTTCACCGCGAGTATAGGGTACAACACAAAAAGTACAATATTTACTACAGCCTTCCATAATGGAAACAAAAGCACTTGGACCTTCTGCTGTGGGTTCAGGTAAACGATCAAATTTTTCAATTTCAGGAAAGCTTACATCAACAATTGCACTACTGCTATTTTGTAACTGATTTAACATTTCAGGTAAGCGATGCAGGGTTTGTGGGCCAAAAACCATATCAACAAAAGGTGCTCGACGACGAATGGCATCACCTTCTTGTCACGCAACACAGCCGCCTACACCAATAACTAAATCAGGCTTGTGATCTTTTAATGTTTTCCAACGACCAAGTTGATGAAAAACTTTTTCTTGGGCTTTTTCACGAATAGAGCAAGTGTTTAGCAGGATAACATCAGCATCTTCTGCTTCCTGTGCTAGTTCAAAACCGTGGGTTGAGTCTAATAATTCTGCCATTTTTTGCGAGTCATACTCGTTCATTTGGCAACCCCAAGTTTTAATGTATAGCTTTTTACTCATGACTTTACTCTTACGTATTCATATTTATTAACATCGATATTGTTAAACTTAGTTTTGACTAAGGCATCGACAAAAGGAGGCGTATTTTATATTAAATTAATTTGAATTTCGAGGTGTAATACGCATTGATTGAATTAGTTCAGCGTAATCATTAAGTAATACGAGTGATGGGTAAGCTTAATATTAATTGGCTTCCATTACCTTGCTCATTAAATGTATTGATTGAGCCTTTATACTTATTGACGATTTGACGGATGTAATACATGGAAAGGTCAATGTTTACTTTGCTATTAAAGTTGACAAAACTTTGACCATCATCACTGATATTTAGCCATGTTTTAGTTTTAAACCTTTGAATCACTACCTTAAAATTTCGACCGCTACCATTGAGAATTGCAGAGGTTATGGCTTCAAAAATAATGCGGTATAGATCGGCTCTTAATTCATAATCAAGTTCATCTTCAAGTATGTCAAACTGAAAGGATAAGGTTGTTTGATACTTACTTTGTAAATATTCTCCTAAAAAGGGGATAGCAATAGTTAATGGGTTACCATTTAATGAGTTTGGCTCTGGTGATGTTTGTTGCTCACTTAGTTCATCTACGCATTGCTGTATTAAATACTGACTTTTATCAACTTTGTTTTCTGATAAAAATGCAAGAGCGACTGTTAAGTTACGCTTAACTTGCATACTAGACTTATCGTGGTTTTGAATATCTTTTTGTAGTAAATGATGAATATGACGAATAGATTTACTATGCAGATAAAATATCCAGAGGATAAAGCAGGCAATACAAACTATTGCTACGGCATATATTATTCTTATCTGCGGGGACCAATACCAAGGAAAGGCGACATTAATTTCAGTATAGGCTTTATTATCACTCCACTGACCTAGGCTATTAGTGGCCATTATCTCTATTTGATAACTTCCAGAAGCTAATCCTGTTAATGTTAACTGATGTCCGCTAATTTGGTGCCATTTACTACCATTTATCGTATACCTAAATGCTTTTGCAACACCAGGCCTGTAATCTAAACTTGCTAAATCGAGTGTAACAACGTCATTACTACTATTAATTTCTACCGCTTTATTTAACAAGTGAGGTTTACCAGATACTGTTGTTTTACTGATATAAACCTTTGGGTGGAAAACTTGTTTTTCGACTTTAGGCAGTTGTAATACGCCTAAGCGATTGGCGATATATATAGAATTATTGTAAATCAAAGAGCTGTCAGTAAATGTATATTTTTCAGTATTAGCAATAATTGATAATTGATAGTTTTTAGGATTTATTTTATAAAGCCCAGGCTTAGCAGAAGCAAAGATCTGTCCATCAATTAACGACATATAGGTAAAGTTGATGCCTTCAGCAAAGTGAGTTAATAATTGGCCTTGTTGGTTGTATACAAAAATACCATCGCCACTCGTTGCTGCAAATACCTTATTGTTAGTTGATATAAGCGCTTGGAATTTAGCACTTGTTTTAGTTTTAATCGCTTTGATTTTTTTGGTGTTATTTCTAATAATGTCAACACCAGTAGCGGTGGCAAGCCAGATGTCACCATTGGCTAAAGGTAAAACATCAATAACCTCATCTGAACTAAGCCCCGTTGTGGTACTAATATGTTTAATAATAGTGTTTTTATCTAAATCATAAATGATTAGTCCTTGAGCATTGGTCGCGATATAGAGCAAGCTACCCTTTTGAACTAATTTAAGTAAAATTAACTCACTTAAATTAGTATGATTGAATATTAAGTCAACTTTGCTTGCTTGATCATTGTTATAACGCCATAAACCATCAAAAGTAGCTATAAATAAATCGTCATTAACCGTTAATAAATCGGTAATTCTTAATGCTCTATTGGAAAGTTGGTTATTAATACTTTTAATACTATGAGCTACATCTTCTGGCATCGAAGGTAAAGTAAAAACCCCTTTACCATAGCTACCAATGTATATTTTATTTTTGTATACCTCTATTTCTAAATAATTATAGTTGGTACCAAAAACGGCGTGATGGTTTTTTATAGTATTCTCAGTTAATAATTGAATAGAGCCATGATTAACTAACCATAAAACTCCTGAGCTATCATGCAATAAACGCTGATACCTTAACTTTTCAACTGATGGAAAGTTCGTTGGTATAATCTGTAAGGTATGTAAACTTCGTTTAATTATGTTTCCCGTAATATCAACAGTAAAAAAACTTTTACTGTCATTGCTTATGGCAATAGCTAAAGTAGATGAAGGGGTTTTTATTTTGCGAGAAGTACCGTTATCACTTAATTTAAATAGGTGCTTATTACTAGCCATTATTACTGTGTTTCCAGTGCTAGCAGAAGCGATAATATCTTCGTTTACAATTTTAACAGGGTGTGTCTCAGGCGTTGATTTACTGCTATCTATGTAGTATAGATCTTCATCATTATCAAAATAAACCAAGTTTAAATATTTGTCATATACTTCTTTAATTCTACTATTAATGATATAATCACAAACAG
>CAXIBS010000209.1:0-3737 GCA_964022585.1 uncultured Colwellia sp. | reverse complement strand
CGTGGTGATCATGCAACCTTAATAAACTCTATTCGAAATAATATTTTCCCACTGGGTGATGATGTTCGATTTATTCCAGGACATGGTCCTATGAGTACATTTGGCCAAGAACGTCGCAGTAACCCATTTGTGAGTGATTCAGCTGTTGGTGCAAATAGATAATATGGCTAGTTTAGTTATTCGTGTGCAGCATTACCTTAAAAGAATTGATTCGAGTAAAATTTTTCAGGGTATCATCATTGCGGTTATTTTATTATCAGCCTTGTTGATTGGTGCTAAAACACATAATTTACCTGAAAATATTGTTGCTGTATTAGCGATGTTAGATTTCGCCATTACTATTTTCTTTGTGTTTGAAATTGTGATCCGTTATTTAGCTTGTCCCAATAAAAAGAAATTCTTTCATAGTGGTTGGAATATCTTTGATACCGTTATTGTTATAGGTAGCTTAATTCCAACAGGTGGCTCCGGAGTACTATTAGCACGTTTATTGCGTGTTTTCAGAGTATTAAGACTTGTTTCTATGGTGCCAGAGTTACGTTTGTTAATTAATGCATTACTGAAAGCAATTCCACGTATGGGCTATATTGCCCTATTGATGTTTGTTATTTTTTATATCTACGCAGCCATAGGAAGTATGTTCTTTCACCAAATTAATGAAGTGTTATGGGGGGATGTTTCAATCTCAATGCTTACATTATTTAGGGTGGCAACGTTTGAAGATTGGACAGATGTCATGTACGAGACAATGGCGGTGCATCCACTCAGTTGGGTTTACTATCTGAGCTTTATCTTTCTAACCGCTTTTATATTCTTAAATATGATGGTGGGTACAGTACTTGAAATTATGAGTCAGGAGCATGAAAATTTTCGTGCTGCTCAACATGGTGAAAGTATTGAAGGGGGGGAACCTGCAAGTCGTGCTCAAATTGAAAAACTTGAACATGAATTAAGTGAAATTAAAGCCCTGCTATTAAAACAATCTAAATAAATGAAAAAGATAAAATACTTACTTATCTAAGTATTTTATTTCAACCATTAGGCACTTTTTGATTTCTGAAATTTCATTAGAATAGTGTCTAGGTGATTGGCAAAAGCTTGTCTATCACTTTGGCTTAGCGGTGGTGGACCACCCGTTTGAGCGCCACTTGCTCTCATGGTATCCATAAAGTCTCGAATATTAAGTCGAGACTTTATATTTTCTTTGGTGAATAACTCTCCTCTAGGACTTAACGCGATGCCTGATTTAGTTATCACTTCATCAGCGAGTGGAATATCTGCAGTGATAACCAAATCGCCCTTTTCTACGCGCTTTACAATTTCATCATCTGCAATATCAAATCCTGAACTTACTTGCATAAAGTGAATAACTCTTGATGGTGGTATACGAATATGATGATTTGCCACTAATGTTGTTGAAATTTTTGTACGTTCAGCCGCTTTGAATAAGATCTCTTTTATTACAACGGGACAAGCGTCGGCATCAACCCAAATTTTCATAGTTCTCCTTACTATTCATCGTTAAACTTAAAAATGATATGATGAATTATCATAACGTATTCAGTGTTGAATAATGTGAATAAATTAATAAAACCGCACTATGCTCAAATTTGGCAAACGATACAACTGATTCCGGAAGGAAAAGTTGCTTGTTATGGTCAAATAGCAGATTTAGCAGGCTTGCCCGGCAGAGCACGCTTAGTGGGAAAGTCTTTAGGTAATGTGCCTGAATCAGGCTGGCGTGGACAGGTTGTTCCTTGGTATAGAGTAATAAATTCACAAGGAAAAATTTCATTCCCACTAGGAAGTGAAAACTTTGAGAGACAAAAACAATTCCTACAAGATGAGCAAGTCGTTGTTATTGGAGCAAGAGTTAAACTAAAAGAGTTTCAGTGGCAGCCAGATTTAGCAGAGTTATTATTCTCATTAGAGTTTTAAACTTAGTTATCCATTTTCTTGTAGATAAATCAAAACGCTTTAGGTATGAGAGTGAACTCTTTAGCCACTCTCACCATTTTATTCACAGTATAAGCTTTTAATACTAGGCTATTTTATTGCGAGCAACGTAACTTCAAAAACAAGCACTGAATTTGGCGTTATTTTACCAGCGGTTTGCTCACCGTAACCAAGCTCAGATGGAATGAAAAATTTAAACTTATCACCAACAACCATTAATTGAACACCTTCAGTCCAACCTTTTATCACTTGATTTAAGCCAAAGCTAATAGGTTTATTACGTTGTACTGAGCTATCAAAAACAGTGCCGTCTAATAAAGTACCGTGGTAATGCACTGTGACTTCAGAGCTTTCACTTGGATGCTCAGTTTCTTTACCGCGCTCTAATATTTGATATTGTAATCCTGATTCAGTTTCAATTATCTCTTCTGCAGTTTTATTTTGCGTTAGAAAAGCTTGACCCGAAGCCAAGTTTTCTACGGCTTCAGCTGCTCTTTTATTACTTGAATATCGCGAGTAAAAAAACACGGCCACGGTGAGTAAAGCTAAAACAACGTACTTCATAATTAATTCCAATAGTTTGTAGAGGTGCGCATTCTAGCACTGCTTTCTTTCACTAATAAAACTAAATTTGTTTTTAATGAAATAATTGTGAATATTTGCAACTTACTAGTTGTGAGATCTTAAAAAATGCTACTAAAAAGTAAACGCTCTCAGCGTATTTAAATGTAAAATGAAAGTTTTTTTATTGCAGTAATGCATTTGACAAGGACTATCGCACTCTGTAGAAAGAGCTTCTGTTAATGTGTTATCACCTAAGGTTAATAAAATTAGACCGCAATGAATAAAATATTTGAGCCTGCAGACAGTGTGCTGTTAAATGAGATTATGCGGCACCGACGTGATGTTCGTGGTAATCGATTTACTGACAAAAAAATACCAAGTGATGTGATTGATAAGCTGCTTGATGCCGCTCTATTAGCACCGTCAGTGGGTTATTCTCAGCCTTGGCAGTTTGTGGTGATTGAGGATGATAATATAAAGCAAAAAGTATATGACAGCTTTTGTGAGCAAACTGAATATGCTGCAAACTTATTTTCTGATCAAAAACAGCAACAATATAAAAAATTAAAACTTGAAGGCATTAAAGAAGCGCCTGTTAATATTGCTGTCTTTTATCAACCATCACAGGAGCCAGTTTTAGGACAAACAAGCATGAACGAAATGGGAAAATTTAGTGTGGTTTGTGCTATTCAAAATATGTGGTTAATGGCGAGAACATTAAACGTAGGTATTGGTTGGGTGAGTATTGTTGAGCCACAGAAAGTGAAAGCAGCAGTGAATGCGCCAAAAGAGAGTGAATTGATTGGTTATTTATGTGTTGGTTATGTAAATGAGTTTTTGGATGAACCAGAACTAAAAAAAGTATCGTGGAATCAACAAAAAAACAAACAAGATGTTGTCTTTAAAAACAAATTTTGAACTTAGTTGAATATCCCAAATATGCGTAATAATTATTGTTTAATTAAGCCATATATAATCATCAAAAAAGTGTAATAACTTTGATATTTATCAAGGTTATAAAAATACTTTTAGTTAAAGTAAAAACAATAGAATATTTAGTTAATTATTAATATTAATTGATCGGACGATAGTAAATGAAAAAATATATCCTAGTACCATTAACTCTTTTACTTTTTTTAGTTGGTTGCAGTAAACCAGTTGACGTACTCCTTGATGATGAAATAACAGTATTATCAAGTAGTAATAGTGAGAAAAAA
>CAXIBS010000208.1:0-3747 GCA_964022585.1 uncultured Colwellia sp. | reverse complement strand
TTCAAACTCTAAGATATTAGAGATGTCTTTAAAACTTATTACTTATAAAAGCAACCAAGTGTTCCCAGTTTGATCCATTAGTTTTTCACGTTGTAAAAAAACAATGGACTTCAAAAATAGTAAACCGTTAATTTATTCAACAATAGGTACGCATTAAAATCACGGTGAGTTATCTTTTAATAAATCTGTATCGACCAAAAATTTATGTAGAGCCTTAGATTACCCAGTTTTCAGAGTAGCGAGCATCTGATCCTCTTAAATTATCAATGTAGTACTTACTCAAATAAAAATTAAACAACAAATATCATCATAGATAGCTATTATTCAACACTGTTTAATTACTTTGAGTTATTTCGTTTCGTCATTAATACTAATGCAACTCCCGCAACAGACATAAGACCACCACACAGTGCTAAAAATTCAAATTTTTCATCAAATAATATATAGGCTTCTAATGCGGTTACGGGAGGCACTAAATAAAATAAACTTGCTACTTCAGATGCTGCTCCTCTATTGATCAATTGCATTAATAATAAAATAGCGCCAATAGATAAACCTAACACAAGCCAACCTATGGCGATTACGAGCTGAATAGTCCAATCAACTTGTTGGGATTCAAAAAGGAATGTTCCAAAAGCAAAAAATATTGTTGCGCCACAATATTGAATAAAAGTACCAGTAACGAGGTCAATATCACCACCAAATCGCTTTTGATAGATAGTACCAAATGAAATCCCTAGCAGTGCAAAAGTAGCCCAAGCTACTGTCCATAATGAAAATTCAGGGAGCTGTCCTGCACCACCAAGCTTTTCAAATAATACTAAAGCTACTCCTATTAGCCCCATTAACAAACCTAACCACTGATACGTTGTAATGCGCTCCTTGAGTATAAAAATTGCTGCTAGCGCAGTAACCAATGGTTGTAGCCCAACAATAAGTGACACTAATCCCGCAGGCATATCTCCTTCGATAGCATAAAAAACGCCACCCAAATAAAAGCCATGAATCAATAAACCACTAATAAGCATATGAAAGGAAGATCGTAACGATGGCCACTTTGATTTTAACCAAAAAGCAATCAACCCAAGAAAAGCTAAAGTAATAATCATACGGCAAAACAGCAACATAAAAGGCTCTGCGTAAGGTAAACCGTATTTAGCCCCAATAAATCCTGTGCTCCATAGCCACACAAAAAATACAGGTGTCATTCGAACACCAAAGTTACTCACTATTGATTTATTTTCATTTACAAGATTTCGATAATTGGACATTATTACAATTGTTCTTCTACGAAGGAGCTAAAAATATTAAACCCAAAGTGCTTTATAAATTGCAATAATTTCGTCTTTACTTGGTATACGTGGATTATTATTTGGCGATCCTGAGCTTATTGCTTGTTCTGCCATTTCATCAAGTAAGGATAAATATTTTTCTTTCTCAATGCCAAACTCAGCTGGTGTTGGTACTGCTAGTTCTTCATTTAATGCACGAAGCTCTTGCAATAACTTTTTATTAGCATTGTCTGTCGTATCTTGCTCACTTGCCACACCCATAGCCCTAGCACAATCAGCATATTTTTCTGGTGCTGCACTAATAGAAAACTCAGTCACTCTAGGTAAAAGCATGGCATTTGAAAGACCATGAGGAACATGAAAAAAGGCACCTATTGGCCTACTCATTCCATGAACCAGTGCAACAGAAGCATTAGAAAAAGCAACTCCAGCTAAAGTTGAGCCAAGCATCATTGCTTCACGTGCTTTATAATTACTGCCGTCATGATAAGCCTTACGTAAATTGGGACCGATTAATTTCATGGCTGCAATCGCCTGACAATCACTATATGAATTAGCCTTTTGGCTAACATAAGCTTCCATAGCGTGAGTTAATGCATCAATGCCTGTATCTGCACTAATTCGTGGGGGTAAACTTAGCGTTAAATCATAATCAACTAAAGCTGCGACAGGCATAAAACCTAAACCACAACATAGCATTTTTTCATCAACTTTATCATCTGTGATAATTGTAAAGCGAGTGACTTCTGAACCTGTTCCTGCCGTTGTAGGAATAGCAATAAGTGGTAAGCCTAATTCATTAACTTGCCGAGGAAACTTATAGTCTTGCATCTTGCCGCCATATTTTCCCAAAATGGCGATTGCCTTAGCACTATCAATTGGACTCCCACCTCCAAGCGCAATAATAACATCATAGTCCCCATCACGTACTTGATTGACACCTGCCATGATTGAACTAACTGTTGGCTCGGGCACTGTTTGATCAAATATTTCACAAAATATATTCTGCTTTTCTAACGTAGTCACTATTTTGCTAACATACCCTAGCTCTACCATCATTTTATCAGTAACAATCATAGGTTTTTGGCAATTTAAACTTACAAGAATATTCGCTACTTCTTGACTAGCCCCTGCTCCTATTTGAAGAATTCTTGGAAGTATTATTTGATTTGACATATTTTTCTCCACTTTTTAACCATCAATTGATGATAAAGAATTATTTATCTTTATTGCTACTATTAAGAAATAATAAAGTACATTTTGCATAGTCTTAAAACAAGTTAGGGGATTGCCTTTCACTATAGGTATCTATCATATAGCTTACGACAAAAGAAAAAGCCGCATACTCTTAACTAAGTATACGGCTTGAATTTCCAGTCAATAAATCAATGATGAAATTATTATTCTGATTGTGCTGTTTTTACTTCCATGTCATCAGCTACTGAGGTATTACTCAATACTGCTGAAACTGCCATTATTAATACTGCAATAATAACGGTTGTCAGCTTCAATCCTCTAGGGGATGACTTACTCATTTTATTTACCTAATTTTAGTTGATTGCATTTAAGACATTCTTTGCAAAAGCTCAATAGTTGACTTTGTTAAAGAAAAGTACAATCTGCCTAAAAAGTAAACCATTTATAATAACAATTCAAGTGAAATTATCACTTATCATGTGTTTCATCAACGACATACAAAAATTAGTGTTATTGAATTTAATCTGAAGTGATTAAAACTTTAATTGAAGCAGTTAAAACCCTTTCACCTGATTCAGAAATGGCTAGATTTACATCACCCTCCATTGCCTGAGAAACCTTTTTAGCTAATGCCATTTGTTCGTTAAATAAATCTACATTACCGTCAATAAACTGATCAAATGGTGAAGCTTTATTAAAAAAAGCGTCATGATGAGTAAAAATAAACAGTAACGTTGACTTACTTAAGTGATGATTATGAACTTTCACTGTTAATTTTATTTTTTTGTTATTAAATAGCTCATGCGTACTCTCGCATAATGCTATTAATAAACGCTGAATTTTTAACTCATCGCTATTAAGGTAATTTGGTACATTGGAATGAATAAAAAAAGAAGTACTATTTTTTTGTGACTTTATAAAATCTGTAGATGACTGCTTTGCTAAAAGCATATCTTCAATACGCCCTATAAAGCTATAAAAATCAAATCGTTTATTGTTAACACTTTGCTCTTCTGATTCAAATTTTGCTGAATCATTAACAAGATGCAGCAGTTTTTCCATATTATCTTGTGCCAATGCTATATTTTGAATTATCTTTTTTTCCTGTTGCTTATCAGCTTTAGAAAGTTGCTGACAAAAACCTTTAATTGCAGCTAAAGGAGTTCGCAACTCATCACTTAATATGTGTAAAAAATCAGTTTTTGCAACACTTTTTTGTTCTGACTGTTCATTGGCAATAATTAGCTCACGTGTTTTT
>CAXIBS010000207.1:0-3761 GCA_964022585.1 uncultured Colwellia sp. | reverse complement strand
AATGTGGTGAAGGTAAATAATAAAAACTTAGCAGTTAATTGTTAATTTACTTATAAAATACGCGCTTTCAGCGCGTTTTTTATGTGTATTATATTATCTTCTATAATTAGCAACTATTATATTTACAACTGCAATATCGTTAATAGAGGAGATACCCTTAACTTAGAGGGAGAAAGCTACTTTTATATGAAAAATTTGATTTTAATAGAAATGAAAAAATAAAAAATGTTAAAATATTCACGTATATGAAAATAAACTCCTTACACAAAAATATATGCATTGATGTTCTAAGAAATAGCTGCATTATTTTCGTTATTTAGATCTCAGTTCAGTGATTTCAATCTGTGTTAGTAGTTATTAACTCTTTTAAAAATCCTTAATAATAGGAATGCCCTTTGAATAATAATGACGTACTACGCCGCTTACGCTATACCTTTAATTATAACGATAAGCAGATGATTGCTATATTCTCTTCCGCAGGCTTGCAGGTGAATAGAGAGCAGGTAAGTCAATGGCTTAAAAAAGATGATGCTGAAGGTTTTGTTGGTTGCTTGGATAATGAACTTGCTTATTTTCTGAATGGCTTTATTAACGATAAGCGCGGCAAAAAAGAAGGTCCTTGTGCAATTGCAGAAAAGCGTCTTAGTAATAATATAATTCTCACAAAATTAAAAATAGCACTCAACTTAAAAGCCGAAGAATTAATTGCTTTACTTAATACGGTAGATTTTAGGTTAAGTAAGCCTGAGCTAAGTGCATTTTCCAGAAAACCAGAGCATAAGCACTATCGTGAGTGTAAAGATCAAGTATTACGTAACCTTTTACAAGCAATCGATAAAAAGTATCACGTAGCTAGAATAGCTAAGTTTGTTAAGAGCAGTTCTGAAAAAGAAGAAAAGCCGGGTAAGCATAAGGCTTATAACAAAACTCACACAAAAAAAGTAAAGAAAAAAAATGAGCCTTTTGTTGAAGGAGCTAGGCCAAATGCAAGTGCTATCTATGTCAATCCTAAAAAACAGCAAGATGAACCGAATAAAGAAAAACGAGGTGTATTAAAACTTAAGCCTGAAGAAATATTTAAGCAATCAACGGATAAGTAGTAATTTATGAGGTTGACTAGAGTCGGGCGTTAGCCCGACATCTTTTTTAGCTCAATACTTTTAAGCTATATATTGTTTCTTTTTGCTGCTTGGAGTTTCTCATATCCTTCTAACAGTTTACCGTGGGTTTTAAAGCCTTCTAAACTAAGGCCTGGGCAATGTAGACCATCAAAAATAACTTCGCCTTTTACAATTGCCAAACAGTTTTCCATCATTTTCTGACCATACATTAACCCAAGTGATTTAAGGTAAGGTTGATACTCCCTGTCTTCACTCCATTTAATTTCTAATAGGGCTTGTAAGCAACGATATTTACGGGTGTTTTCTTCATTATTTTGATCAAGGTGTAATGCCCAGTTTACCCAGTCAATTGCTTGTTCATCTTGAGCAGCGAGGGCCAGCATAGCTTTTATTTCACCGATACGAAGATCAAACCAAGTTGTTCCAGGATCTGGGGCTAAACCGATAAACTCAGCTGCTGCCATCGCATCGTTATAGCCGCCTTGATCAAGTCCATCAAGAATGTCTAACCAATCATCAGAAGTTAAATCGGTTAGTGTTAAAAAGGCTTCACGAAATAAAGCGCCATCATTGTTGTTATTCCAAACAATTTCATCAACAGGGTAAATGTCTGACATGCCAGGTACTAAAATACGGCATGCATAAACATTAAGGTGGTTATAGTCAGATATATAGATATCAAAATCCATATCATGGATGATGGTGACTAAGTTCTCATATTCAGTTCCTGTGTCTGCATCAAAATCCCAATCAACAAAGTCGAAGTCTGGTGTATCTTTAAAGAAGTCATAAGAGATAAAGCCACTTGAATCAATGAAGTGCAATTCAATATTGTGTGGTGAAGCGATCTCTTCTTCATCAAAACTTGGTGGTTGAAACACATCTAATTGATCTAGGCTTCGACCTTGCAATAGTTCAGTAACGGTACGCTCGAGTGCAACCTCGAAACTAGGATGAGCACCAAATGAAGCAAAAACACTACCATCTTTAGGATTGATTAGTGTTACGCTTATCACTGGGTATAAACCGCCTAGGGAAGCATCACAGACTCTAAGGTGATAACCATGACTTTCTAGCTCGCGAATGTCTGCTAATATGGTAGGGAAGCGTTCTAAAACTGATACAGGTATTTCTGGTAAGCAAATGCCCTCAGCTATCATTTTATTTTTTACATAACGCTCAAAAACTTCCGATAAACTTTGTACGCGGGCTTCATTTTTAGTATTACCAGCAGACATACCGTTACTAACAAATACATTAGCAATTACACTTACAGGAATATAAACATCTTCTTGATCACGTTCTCGAGTATAAGGTAATGCGCAAATACCTCTTTCACCCGCACCTGAGTTCATGTCATAAAGTTTGTCTACTGTTATTTCGCCCTCAGGATCAAAATACTGCCATAAGCCTTCATCCATAATTCCTTCAGGCATAGATTCATCTTCACTGAAAAACCATTTTTCATTAGGATAGTGAACAAATTTATCTTGGCTTATTTTGTCGCCTAAGTAGAAGTCAGCAAAAAAGTAATTACAGCTTAGGCGTTCAAAGTATTCACCTAAAGCACTTGCTAAACAAGACTTAGCAGTTGAGCCTTTACCGTTGGTAAACATTAAACCACAGCTACTATCTTTGATATGTACGGAGAAACAATTTTTAACTGGGTTTAACCAAGATGCTTCTTCAATATCAAAACCAAATGACTTTAATTTTTCTTGCATGGTTGAAATAGAGGTTTCTAAATCTGAATCTTTGCCTTTAATAAAGGTTTTTTCCATGGGGATGTCCATTGTATAGGTGGCTATAAATTATGAGGCTGATTATAGCTGAAATCCTAGCTTTGATAAGGATTTAAATAGCATAAAGTATTATCAAATTTAACAACCAGTATAGTTTAATATATTACCAATAGCCGATTATAAGTTAGTTATTGATGATGATAAAAAATATGCGGTTAACATTATGTTAATAAACGTTTTTATTATTAGTTAATTTTATTGATATGAAAATAATGTATGTAGAGGAGACTTAGTATTATGAAAGCGTAAGATATTTCGTTCAATTTTTTAATCGCTATAGTCAACTTTTTGTTTAAAATAGCCACAATTATAGTAGGTGATTACTATAAACCTTGATATAAATCAACGCATGTTTCATTTGCCTTGTTAAACTCAATTGTATGGAGTTGTAGGTGGTTTACTGTATAGGCTACACAAATATTAAGTTAAGAGAGAAATAGCCCGTGTCTGACAATAAAAAAATAGAACAAAATGAGCAACAACAGAAACCAATAGTTTACTCTTGCTCTGGTTGTTCAAACCTAGCGCAGATGGCGCACAATATATCATTAAATTTAGATGGTGACGGTATTGCTGAAATGTCGTGTATTGCGGGTGTTGTAGGTAAAGTTGGTCCTATAATGGATTTAGCTAATTCAGGTCGACCAATTATTGCTATCGACGGCTGTGCTTTATCTTGTACAAAGTCTTGTCTTGAAGCGAGTAACTTAACCGCAGACCATTACTATTTAATTAGTGATTTAGGTTTTGAAAAGCGAAGTAAATGGGATGATTCATTAACGGAAAATACTATTGCTATGAAGAGTATTTACGACCAGCTATTTGAAGAAGGTGTTGG
>CAXIBS010000206.1:0-3872 GCA_964022585.1 uncultured Colwellia sp. | reverse complement strand
CTGTCACGCCGGGGGTCGCGGGTTCGAGTCCCGTCCACTCCGCCACTTTTGTTTATGAACGGTTAGAGTACCGTGCTTTATAGTGAAACTCTAGATTTATAGATTTTGCGGAGTGGTAGTTCAGTTGGTTAGAATACCGGCCTGTCACGCCGGGGGTCGCGGGTTCGAGTCCCGTCCACTCCGCCACTTTTGTTTACATGAGTACAATGATATGTCGGACGATTAGCTCAGTTGGGAGAGCACCGCCCTTACAAGGCGGGGGTCACTGGTTCAAGCCCAGTATCGTCCACCATCAATCATACTTCTGTTATTAAAAATCATTCTGTTGTCTGATCTAAATCAATTCCTCTTTAAAATAATTCATGCTTTTAGCTATTTAAGCGTATTTCCATTTCTTTTTGTATTAAATCATGAGAGTTTGGTAAAAAGCTAACTTATGTACAATACTCTACTGTATGAATTCATTAACCTTTAATCAGCTTCAACTACGTGTCCTGGTATTACTCTTTGCTTTATTTACAAGTGCATTAGTTAGCTATAAATATTTTATCGAATTACCTAAAATTGAACATAGCATTTCACTTATTGCAGAGAAAGAGTTAGATACTTTAACCTTCAGCATAAAAAACTTATTAAAAGAAGTATCACGCACAGGCGCTGATCACGCCGCCTGGACAGCAACATATAATTTCATTCACGATAGAAATCAAAACTATATTGATGAAAACTTAGTCGATCATGCTTTTAAAACTTTAGAAGTAGATGGCATGTTTTTTATCAACGAAAAACTTCAATTTGTTTTTGGTAAAGGATTTCATCATAAAACAGAAAAGTTATTGAAGTTTTCCTTTTATAACTTTGAAGAATATCCAAATAATTTAACGATGTTACCGCCTCTTTTGACCAATAAAAAAGAAGCTCAAAAAATGGGGTTTATAAAAACACAAAATGGCCCTGCAATTTACAGCGTTAATCAAATTAATACCTCTGAACTTGATGGCGACCACAGAGGCTTTGTGATCACCATTAAACTGATTGAAAAAGAATTCACAGATACATTAAGTGAATACACACTGACCAAAGTATCATTATCCTCTATAGCGCAAAATAAAAATTTCAAAGATTTACCTTTTTGGGATGAAGAATCAAATGTATTGAAAGTAAAGCCTTCCACAAAAGTGTTAATAGGAGATATGAACAAGCAGCCCGTAGTCATTCTAAAAATGAAACATAGCGTAAGCAAAGTTCCTGATTTATTGGATCAAGAAAGTATAATATTTAGCATCATGCTTAGCTTTTCTTTCTATATGGTTTATCAGCTAATCTCTATTACCATCATAAAACCTGTAAAAAAGCTGGCACGTGACATAAAAGTAATGGATAAGAAGAAGGAATGCACGCAATTAAATGAAGAGTACACTGTAAAAGAACTTACAATCGTTTCAAAAAATGTAAATGAATTACTGCTTACCGTAAAACAGCAAAACGAATTACTTGCAGAACAAGTTAATACTGATCAACTAACTCAAGTCATGAACAGACATGGCTTAAAAACAGAGTTAACAAAACATAAAGACGAGTGTATTCGCCTAAAGGTTGGTTTTATTGTTGTCATGTGTGATATAGATTATTTTAAGAAATATAATGATTCAGTTGGTCATATGAAAGGAGACGAAGCACTTTTTTTAGTTGCCCAAACTCTAGATAACCAATGTAAACGAACATCGGATACCTGTGCACGTTTTGGTGGTGAAGAGTTCATTTTATTATTTACTGAAATGACCACAGCCAATTTACATATTAAGTTGCAGAGTATTATCAATGCAATGGAGAAACTGAATATTCCTCACCCAGACTCTGAAATATCTTCACATATTTCCTTGAGCCTTGGCGCAACAATAGTTCAACCATCTGATGTTATTGATTTCAATTTACCTATGAATGCCATTATAAAATCCGCAGATAAGGCGCTTTATCAAGCTAAAGCTAGCGGTAGAAATCAATTTGTTATTAATTATTTCTCTCCTAACCTATAACTTTAATCGAACCTGTTAGCATTAATTGAAACAGGTTTAGATTTCAATACATAAACTTCCAACAAACCTAATGAACAAAAAACAAACAACTCCTTGCTTTTTAATGAATAATAAGCTTAAATAACCAGTAGACTGACTAGTTAGTCGGTAAAATTATAATACCTAGCTTTCCACAAACTAAAGCTAATGTGGGCAAATATTAAGTTACTCAACCTATGGGGTTAACGATGAACACATCAGAAAATACAGATTCTCGTGAGTTATCAACCATACTCGCTGACCAGAAGCAGGCATACCTAAATGCTCCAAACCTTTCAGCTAAAGAAAGAGTTGCACAGCTATTAACATTAAAGAGCGCCCTACTTTCTTACCAAGACAATTTAGTCGATGCGCTTAATCAAGATTATGGTCAACGTCCAAAACAAGATACCTTAATTGCCGATATAATGCCCTGCATCGTAAATATTAACTACACGATAAAACGTCTTAAAAAATGGATGAAACCACAATCTCGTCATGCGGGATTATTATTATCGCCAGCTAAAGTTGAAGTACATTATCAACCTTTAGGCGTAATAGGTATTATGGTGCCATGGAATTTTCCTGTAATGTTATCTATTGGCCCTTTAATTACTGCATTAGCCGCTGGCAACCGTGCAATGATTAAATTGTCAGAATTTACTCCATTTACTAATCAAGTCATTAAAGCAATGTTAAGTAGTATTTTTACAGAAGATACTGTTGCTTGCATTGAAGGTGAAGCGGATAAAGCTGCTGAATTTTCCTCATTGCCTTTTGATCATTTACTTTTTACTGGCTCAACAACTGTTGGACGCTATGTTATGCGTGCGGCTGCGGATAACCTTACCCCTGTAACGCTTGAGCTTGGTGGTAAGTCCCCCGTTATTATTGCACCAGATATGCCTATAGACACCGCCGTCGAGCGTTTAATTTTTGGTAAGTGCTTAAATGCCGGACAAATTTGTGTAGCACCTGATTACATACTTTGTCCAAAAGGTAGGGTTGAAGCATTTATTAATAGCTATCAAAAGCTATTTCAAAAAATGTATAAAGGCAATAATGATAGTCAAGACTATGCTCACATAATAAATGAAAACCAGCATAATAGATTACTTTCTTGGCTAGACGATGCCATCAGTAAAGGAGCGCAAATCGTTTCTGCCAATGGACAAGAAATTGATCGAACGTCACGTGCGCTTGCTACGCAATTAGTGACAGAAACGACTGATGATATGCTTATTATGCAACAAGAAATTTTCGGCCCTATTTTGCCTATTATTAGCTATGAAGATATATCAGAAACAATCGATTATATTAATCAGCGACCTAGACCTTTAGCGCTTTATATCATGAGCTTTGATGAAAATACCCAACAACAATTATTAAATCAAACGCATTCTGGTGGCGTTTGTATTAATGAAACTATTTTTCATGTTGCTGCTGATGATGCTCCTTTTGGAGGTATCGGTGATTCAGGTATGGGACAATATCATGGCAAAGAAGGCTTTTTAACTTTTTCAAAAGCTAAAACAGTGTTATCTCGAGGTAAATTAAATATGGGTAAATTGATTCATCCTCCGTATGGAAAATTTATCCAAAAGTTAATGTTGAAAATGTTTTTAAAATAATTCATTTCAAAACAGTGGCTGATATTATTGTTCCATTGTTCGCAATACGCTTCAATACCTAAAGAGAGTACAAAAAATGTCTGACCATATTAATCAGCCTAAAACTAAAAAGCAGCTGATATTAGATGCTGCATTAGCTTTGTTTGTTGAGCAAGGCATTTATGCAACCTCCACTGCTTCTATTGCC
>CAXIBS010000205.1:0-3979 GCA_964022585.1 uncultured Colwellia sp. | reverse complement strand
TTACGTCAGGAGAAATTCGAATTGTACCAAGGCCTTCATCTACCCCTTTACCAGAGTCTGCATATACAGGCACTAATTCCATTCCCATAGGGGAGAGTCCCGGTTCATCTTTGCGAAAGTTAGCATCCATAGGAGCAACCCAATAAAGTGGCTTATCCTCTTTGCTTTCTGCTGATATATTACTGCCCATGGTATTTTCTGCTAACAAAAAATATCCTAACGCACTCAACATAAGTCCGATAATAATACCTAAAAGCAGGTTGTTATTTTTTGCATTCATTATTTCTCTCCCAACTGTTGATTAGCAATAGAACCAACAAAGAGGTAATTCACTTCTAAATTTATTTTTTGTTTTTCTACATTAATGGCTAAAAAATCTATTTTTGCATTAAGCTCTGCAATTCGTGCTCTTACAACTTCAGCAAAATCTCCGTCATCATTGGTATAAGCCGTTAAGGAAGCTTCAGCTTGATCATGAATTTGTGGTAATAATTGTTCCTGATACAATACTTGACGCTTAGTTAATCGGGTTAATTTTCCCTTAGCGCTAATAAAAGAAGACATTAACTTTCTGAACAATAGAAGTTTTTCTGTTTTAGCTGCTTCGGCTTTTAAAGTGGCTGATTTAACTTCATTGTCTTGACGATGCTTTGTAAACAAAGGCACATAAAAACTTAGTCCAACAGAGAACAAATCAGCACGACTACTTCCCATCGCATCATTGGCACGATATCCATAACTTGCGTTGATACCCCATTGAGGTTGATATTTTTGTTCCGCTAAATTAATACCGGTTTTAACTGCAGCAACTTTTTTATCAATAGTTTTAATTGCAGGGTGCAAAGAAAGTAAAGCAACTAACTCACTCTCATCTATCCCATTTTGCTCATAAATATTTTCTTCGAACATAAGTTCTATATCTGGTTGTTTACCACCAACCCTAAACGGTGATGTAAATACTGTTGTGTTTTGGTATTGTGAATTATGTTGAGAAGAGAAAGAAAAATTAGTCAGCCATTGCTCTAACATACCCTGATAGTTTTCATTTTGCTGTTGTAACTGATTTAATTTATCTTCTAGTCGAGTTAACTCTAGCTGTGCCCTTACAATATCTTGTTGTCGGGTTTTACCTAATGCACTGCCATAACTAGCTTCTGCTACTTCAGCCAATTGTTCGAACAAATTTCGGTTTTTTTCAATTAACTTTATGCTTTGTTGCACACGAAATAAATCAAGCCACAAACTGCCTACAGTCACTGCAACCTTACTCATTCTATCTTGGCGCAGCAGTGGTTGCTGTTGTGATTGCAACTTAAGTTTTTGACTCTTAATATTCAAACTATCGCCACGAGCAAACACCTGTGAAACACCTACTTTAAATTGTGTCATAGCTTCTTGTGAAAAATTAAAACCATCAGTAGGCAGGTTAGCAAAAGCTATTGAAACTTTAGGATCCGGTAACGTTTTGGCAACATAACTTTGTAAAGTTAATGCTTGTTGCTGATGACGACTACCATCAAGCCAAGGATCATTTTGTTGGGCTATTTGAATTGCTTTTTTAAAACTTAGTGGCTGCTGTTCTGCGTAGCTACTGTTTATAAAAAAGATAATTAAAAGCGTAGCTATCACGTTAAGACAGCTATATAGAGAGCTAATTTTTTTCATACAACTTTCTCTTTTACTTCGGAAAATATTGAGAATAATTAATTAGTACAGGCTAAAATGTAGTCTGTACTGCTAAATTGGAGAATTTAGACACAATAGTGCCTTGATTTTACAAAATAGGTGGGCGAAACAAAGAAGCATCAATTTGAGATTGATGTATAGAAGCTAGTTGTACTATTTTTTGCGTAAAAGTAATGTTTTCGGTATTAAAAGATGTATCAGTTAGAAGGGAAAGAGTAAAGCAGCCGCTCATTGAACATTTACATTCTTCATGACAACAATCCATCATTGTCATTAACTCATCAGGGGAGCTCATTTCTTCCGTCATACTTGTATGACTTAGCATATGATTCATCACAGGTGTTTCTATCATTGTATGAGTACAAAAGTTTGTGGTGCTCGCCAACGCTTGACTGAGAAAGCTCATCAAGATTAAAAAAACTATATATACATTAATCTTCGTTTTTTTCACCTAATCCACCATGTAAAGCTGATGATAATATTCAAACGTCTATAACTTAAACTCATGAGTTCAACTCACTTACATTTTCGATGAGTTTATATCCTCAAGAAATAATAGACCGAGTAATAGTAAAATTAATTTCAAAATAAATCTAGCAATGCTTATTTTATTCTCACACTTTTGGAATTGCAAAATACGATAAAGGAAACAACCGCTTAAAGCATTATTCATCTAAGCACGTTTCTAAGCACTGAAATAAACAATCAGAAGTCTTAATTTGTTCCTCATCAAAGTCGACTCAAATAACTCTTTACACCTGTAACATTTACTTTATTATCAATATTCAACTGGTAAAAAAAACAACTCTAAAGTCAACAATATGGATGTAATTATATGATTAGTAATAAAAGCAAAACCAATATTGCTCTAAGAAATTCAAGAAACACATTACCTTTTAAAAGAAACTTATCTGTCGCTTTAATCAGCAGTAGCTTGCTCTTTGCATGTGGCGGTGGTAGTAGCAGTAGCGGCAGTGTTGTTACACCTCCTACGCCTCCTACACCAATGAGTATCAGTGGCACAGCTTCAAAAGGTTTGATTTTAGGGGGAGAAGTTAATGCGTACTTAATCAATAGTGATGGTTCAAAAATTGAACCTGCCATAGGAACAGCAACAACTGATGCCACAGATGGTAGTTATGAGTTAACTCTTAACTCTAGTTACGATGGCGAAGCATTGATTATTGAGATTACGGCTGTCGATGGTTCTCAAATGAAATGTGATCTTTCGGTATGTCTTGCTGATGACGATGATGAGGTAGCCATTACTTTTGGTGAGCTTTATACTTTACCAACCGACTTCGAATTATCTGCCGTTTCATCAGGTACTGACGAAGAAACTATTTCAATTAATATCACACCGCTAACAAATATTGCAGCAGCGCTTACCTTAGATAAAATAGCAGACGGAGCAGAACCAGCTGCTGCTGCTGACTCATCTAACTATCAAATAGCCGATCTTTTAGGTTTAGATGGTGACATTACTACATTACCAATAGTTGATTTAACTGACGCAGATGCAGTTAATGACGCTGACGCCGATGCCCTTGATGCAAACTTAAAGTCAGCAGCCGTAGTAGAAGCTGCACTTAATGATAGTAGCGAAGGCACAAGTTTAGAAGAAGCCATAGATAACTTTGTTACGCAATATGTTGCTTCAAATGGTGTTGCTGAAACAGAAGGTGCTGATGTTGACACTTCAGCGGTATCTTTAGAAGAAATAGCTGAAGCATCACAATCTCTTGCTGACACTATAGTGACAGAACTTGATGGAGTTAGCGCTGAAGACGACAATATTGCTGCTGTTCAAACTGCCTTAATGGCTGAAGAAGAAGAGGCTGCAACAGGCTCAACTCAAGCAACTCAAGGTGATGTACCTGATGATTTAGGTTCAGAAGGATTAATTGCCGCAAAAGAATTTGTCTCACAAGTAAGTACCTTTAACTTAGCTACTCAATTAGACAGTGCAAATACATTTGAAGATGAAATATCTTTAGCAAGTGATTTAGTGTCAAGCGATTTAGATGTAAGCTCTGAAGCTTTAGCTCTAGCAACAGCTGCTATTGCAGGTGCTATTGAAACTGTATTAGATAGTGAAACTCCAGTAACAAGTTATCAATCTGATGATGGTATTACTGTTTCTATAGGGCTTAGTGGAACCACTGTTACCTATACTGTAGATCAAACTCTTGATGTTGAAAACAGCGCAGGTGTGGCAACAACAACTACCATTAACCTAGTAGCTGTTAATGCCGTATTTAACGATGGAATTGAAGAAACAGAAACTGAAGAA
>CAXIBS010000204.1:0-3984 GCA_964022585.1 uncultured Colwellia sp. | reverse complement strand
TCATATTCACAGTTCAAAAAATTAACTAAAAAAATAATCACTATGATCTCTGAGTATTAAGTTATTTATTACTTTTTCAAGATGTTCATTCATTCTATTTTTTAGTCTTAACCTTTATTTAACCAACAACTGCGTATGCTTTGAATATAGTTTTATATTTGGGGTTCGTTGTGAAGTTTTTACCATATTTTTTTAGTGTACTCAGTTGTTGCCTTTTAAGTGCTTGCTCTTCTTTTGATGATGTTCATTTTGACCAAAAAGCTAAAGAAAGTTTAAGTAATATGGCACTTATTGGTGTTGATACTGATTATCAGCAGCCTACAATATCCATATCACAATTAATCAACATTGATGAAGCTAATGTATTAATCGCCAGTGCACTAAACAATAATCCAAGCTTACAACAAGCACTAATTACATTAAAAACTGCAGAACAACAGTTAATAATTTCTTCCTCAGCGCAATGGCCAAGTATCACGGGTGGTATCAATGCTGATAAGTCTGAAGTAAGTAAAGCATCATATAGTTCGAGTATTGATGTGGCTTGGACATTAGATATTTGGCAAAAGCTAGCCGATACTTCACAAGCAGAAAAAGCCAATGCTATTGCCAGTGCGTATGCCTTTCAAGGAGCTCAAGACTTATTAGTAGCCAATGTCATGAAAGCGTATTTGGAGTTAGTACAATTTACGCAACTTATTAGTATTGAAACAGAGCGAGTAAAAGCACATAAAACTAACGAGCACATTATCATTAACCGCTACCGTAAAGGGTTGGTTGAGTTAAATGAACTTGATACTGCACAATCATCAACACAAAGTAGCCAAGCCACATTAGTAAATTATCAGGCGCAATATCAACAAGCACTTAGAGATTTAATACTACTCACTGGCGTTACTAAGAACCAACTAGATTATCGCCTTACTTTTCCAAAAGTATCATTACCTTTAGCTAGCGTAGAAAAGCAGAATTTAGGAAGACGCCCTGATTTACAACAAGCTTATCAAAATATTATCGCTAGCCAATACCAACATAAGGTCGCTTATAAAGCCTTATTACCAAATTTATCACTAAGCGCTTCATTAACTAACAGTGATACTAATTTGCATGATGCTCTTTTTGGTAGCAATGCTTGGCAATTATTAGGGCAATTATCTGCACCACTTTTTAATGCGGGTAAATTAAACAGTGAAATTGAGGTTGCTAAATTAAACGCCGAGAAGAGCTATTGGAGCTTTCAAGAAACATTACTTACTGCGGTAAATGAAGTTGATAGTGCCATAGCCCAAGAAAAAAGCATTAACCAACGTCTAGCGCTAATAGAGTCAGCCTTAATAAGTGCTAAGCGCAGTGAAACAATTTATATCGCTCGTTACCGCCAAGGTACTGTGTCGTTAATTGATCTATTAAATATTCAACAACAAACATTTTCATTACAAACACAAGTAACACAATTGAAATACGAAAAGTTAAGTAACCGTATTTCATTGGGGCTCGCATTAGGTTTAGGAGTTTAAAACATGACAGTTTTTACAAAAAAAACAATTATCACTATCGCAGGCTTTGCCAGTATATTTTTGGCTATTAGTATTAATCGCAATTTATTAGCTGATCAAAAAAAGATGCCACCACCACCAGCAAAAGCAACACATCCAGTTGTTTCAGTCACTCAAGTTGCACCTGTGTCAAAACAAGCAGAAATAACTGCATATGGTGAAATCACCTCAAGAAATCAACTTTCTATTACTTCGCAAGTTGCTGGACACGTTGTCTATATATCACCAAATTTCTTATCAGGTAATACATTCAAAAAAGGTGAAATCTTATTAGAAGTTGAAGCAATTGCCTACCAACAAAGTTTATCTAACGCATTAGCTACCTTAGCAGATGCCAAACTAGCCCTAGCGCAAGAAGAGCTTAATAGTGAACAAGCTAAACAAGAATGGTCACAATCAGCATTAGCCAATGAACCGGCATCTGCTTTAGTGTTACGTGAACCACAGTTAGCCGTAGCAAAAGCCAATGTAGCTATGGCTGATGCTGCAGTTGCCAAAGCAAAATACGACTTAGCACAAACAAAATTAGTCGCTCCCTTTGATGCATTGATTGTCTCTAAAGACGTACAAGTTGGCAGTAACATCCAAGAAGGAACTATTTTAGCGCAATTATACGACATCAGTTTATTTGAAGTTTCCTTACCACTTTCTTATCAGCAATGGCAGCTACTGCCAAACACCAACTCTTCAGGTTTACTGGATATAAACATCCAACTAAGTGATGAGTCAACGGGTAACCAGTGGACAGCAAAAGTTGACCGCTTTGAGCAACATATTGGTAATGACAATCGCCAACGTGCGTTAGTGGCTTCTGTTGCACGCCCTATAGAACTTGGTACACCTTTATTCCCTGGCACATTTATTAAAGCATCAATTAGTGGCAAAGCGGTCACACAATTATGGAAACTACCGGCATCTGCGTTAGTTGATAACAATACCGTTTGGCAAGTAAACGATGATAATTTATTAGTACACTTACCTATTCGCGTTATGTTTGCTCAACATAATGCCGTTTATGTACAACCTATTGAAAAATTATCAAGTGCAAAGATTGTCAACCGCCCTTTAGCTAGTTATTTATTGAATATGAAAGTTGAAGCTAAAGCTGAGGAGTTAATGTAATGACTTCACCTCATCAACCACGAGGCATAATTGCTTGGTTTGCAGGTAACTCTGTTGCAGCAAACTTGTTAATGCTATCAATTATCTTCCTTGGCTTAATGTCATTTAATCAATTGAGAAAAGAAGCTTTCCCGCCGAGGGCAACTGACTCAATTAGTATTTCAATGACATACGATAGTGGTGATGCCAAGCTTTCAGAAGAAGGGATTGCCATCAAAATTGAAGAAGCACTAGCAACAGTACAGGGTATAAAACGTATTACTTCAACCTCAAATGCTAGTGGTAGCCGGGTTGTTGTTGAAGGATTATCTAACTACGACCTAGATATATTATTACGTGACATCAATGCCAAGGTTGATGCCATTTATAGCTTTCCAGCGGGTGCTGAAAATGCAGTTATTGCTAAAGAAACTCGGTTAACACACGCCTATTCTATTAAAATATTTGGTGATAGCGATCGCACTGCTTTACAAGCAATAGCAGAGCGTTTAAAAGTGGACTTATTAGCACAATCAGCTATATCAAACGTCACCATAAATGGCAAAGCCGAGCCAATGATCTCAATCGAGCTTAATGAACAAAAATTGCAAACTTATGGTTTAACATTTAATGACATTGCCACCATAGTTAATAATGAGTCTTCATCAGCAATTTCAACCAGCTTACGTAACGCAGATAAAGTTGTAAACCTGAAAGTTGCAGAGCAAGCTTATCGTCAAAAAGAGTTCGATAATATCCCGCTAGTAACACTTACAGATGGTACTCGAATTCTACTTGGCGATGTTGCGGATGTAAAAGATAGCTTTGCTGATGATATTTTTGTGGTAGGTCGTTACAACGGCAAGCCGGGTATAGGCGTTGAAATTAAAGTGGATGAAAATGGTGATGTATTAAAGATTGTAGAAGAGGCAAGTAAGATAGTAGCGCAATGGCAAACCAGTGCTTTACTACCTGATACTGTATCAATAGAAACATGGAATGATGGAGGCACACTCATTCGTGACCGTTTAGCATTATTGATTAAAAATGCGCTATCGGGTATCGCCTTAGTATTTATTGTACTAGCATTATTTTTAAACTTACGCGTTGCGTTTTGGGTAACTGCCGGCCTACCGTTTATTTTCTGCGGCACCTTATTTTTCATGACTGACAGCTTTACTGGCATGACTATAAATGAAATGACTACCTTTGGCTTTATTCTGGCTTTAGGGATTGTTGTTGACGATGCTGTTGTGGTGGGAGAAAGTGTTTATACCACGAGAAAAGAGCGTGGCGACACACTTGAAAATACTATTTTAGGTACGCA
>CAXIBS010000203.1:0-4001 GCA_964022585.1 uncultured Colwellia sp. | reverse complement strand
ATTGGTAATGAATAAAAAAGGATAAACCAATCATCATCTTGTAACGCAGTATCTACATGGTTATTTAACTGATAATTGGCGACACTTATACGTTGTTCAACCTGTTTTAACTGACGTTCATTTAATTGCTCATCTGTGAGTATCAAAAAGACTGACTGCGTCGTTATTGAAGTTGCACATTGCATATCAATTAACTGAGGATAGTTAGGGATGGTGCGATTAAAGGAAAGCGGGCTTGTTTTTCTTTCAATATAATCATTAATATCAAATAAGCCATACTTAGTTAATAAGGTTTTTGCTGTGGCAGGGTATGAAAGTGGTAATACCGTATCTTGGCGCAAAATATCGTAGTCTAAGTTTGCATCAGCCCATATATGAGTAACATGGCTGAAGAAAAAAGAGATTACTAAGGTAAAAATAACAAAACGAGCAAATATTGTCTTTTGCAGTTGTTTCAGGTGTTTCCACGCATAATTACTTAGCGTGAATTCAAATCCTAAAATGATAATAGCAAGTGTGCCACTAGCGAAGTAAAAAATACTGTTGGTTTGTGCTATTTCTTTTATTAACTCAATCACTTGTGAGCTAGAAGAAGCATTTAAATGATAGCCTAATCGACTATAAATAAAGCCATCAAGTATCAGTAATAGTAATCCAAAGGTAAAAATTATTGCACCGCTGGTGCGAATAACCTTAGTGTTAGGCCATACCATAATCAGTGGAAACAGAATAAGAACAAAGCTCATAAAGGTTAAAAATGCAATATGGCTAACCCATGTTGTAACGAGATATGCTTGGCCTAATAAAGTATCAGGAGCTGTTTCACTAAATAGGTAATATGAGGAGAGGGCAATGGCGACAATAATATTAAAAAATGTGAACCAATGGCTCCAGCTGATTAAATGTAAAAGTTTTTTGCTATAGCTTTTTGTATCAAAAGAAACCATTGATTATTATTCTTCTCTGTTTTTGTCTTTAATTATGAATACTAGTGAGTTTTTTGGATAGATTGTTTTAATGCGCGGCTAAAATTGTCTACAATAGCACTTTGCTGATCAGCCGGAATTTTACTAATAACATTAGTAATCGTATTTCCTAAACACATTAAAGCTAAATCTGTGGTTGCTGATTCGTTTACAAGAACATCCATTAATTCTTGAATAATTTTTTCTACACGTTCATTTGAGTATTTCGATACAATGGGCATAATGACACTTAATTGCTGATGATAAATTTAATTGCCATAGTTTATCAAATGCCTGAACAATATACTAATAAAGTCACTTGAGTATTATATGAGTTTAATCATTTCAAATATTGCGTTACATTTTCTTTCTAAAAAAGAGGAGTCAGGAGAAGTACAATTACGCTTAGGTCCTGAACAGGTTGAAATAAGTACTAAAATAACGGCATTTGTTGATGGGTTACATGCCATTTATAACAGTAAAGGTAGCAAAGCCTACGGTAGTTTTACTAACATACCCATGATATCAAGTACCGACGATGGCACAGCGCAAACAGCTCAGTTTGTTGACTTAATGGAAAGCTACTTCAATGAGAAGCAAAGCTTTTATGACTTCAGTATACAAGCAGCAAATAATTTAAAAAATGAGATTGAAAAGTACGATATAGAAGAAACGGGATACCTTATTGTTTGTCACTATGAATATATGGGGGGTCGTTTTTTACTTGTTGGTGTCATTCCAGTATCTGAGCACTATAGTGTTGACGGTGAATTAAATATTTCTGCTGATCAACATTTAGACACGAATAAACTACAGTTAGCGGCACGCATCGATTTATTTGATTATCAACAAAACGCCAGCGGAAATCGCTATATTTCGTTTATCAAAGGTCGTGCTGGGCGTCGAGTATCTGACTTCTTTTTAGACTTTTTAGGCTGTGAAGAAGGGCTCAACTCAAAAGAGCAAACGCAAACCTTAGTACAAGCGGTTGAAGATTATGTTTCTGTTAACCAATTAGATGCTGATGAAAAACAACAAACCCGTAAAGAACTACTAAGTTACTGTAAAGAACAAAAATCAAGTTCTCAGGATGTTTCAATACAGGAAGTAGGTAAAGTTATTGGGCATACAACAACGGATGCTAATGGACAGAGCCAAGACTTTTATCAGTTTTGTCAGCAACAATCTTATCCAATTGAAGAATCATTTCCTCATGACCAAACAGTTGTGAATAAAATAACAAAATACTCAGGTTATGGTAACGGCATAAGTTTAAGTTTTGAACGTAGTCATTTTGGGCAGGATGTTGTTTATAATCCGCATAATGATTCAATTACCGTATATAAGATACCGCCAAATTTAAAAGAACAATTACAAACATTACTTGCAAACGCACAAAATAGTAATGATGAAGAAATAACTGATTAATTGTGCGCTAATTAATAAAAGCCAGTTACGCGTTACACTTAATTGATTTTTAAAAGTATATTTATCAAAGGTTTGCGCTTTTAGTTGGCGATAACCTTAAAATTAACATTATTGGAACAAAACAGAATGAATGACCAAAAAGATACTCTAACAATTGCCCGACCTGATGACTGGCACGTACATTTACGTGATGGTGAAGTATTAAATAGCACCGTTGCAGATATCAGCCGTTATTTTGGCCGTGCGATAGTAATGCCTAATTTAGTGCCACCAGTAACCAACGCTGAATTAGCAAAAAGTTACTACGATCGTATTATGGCGACTTCGCCGAGTAAACATTTTGAACCGTTAATGGTGCTTTATTTAACAGACAATACTAGCGCTCAAGATATTATTGAAGCAAAAGAGTCTGGTATTGTTTATGCAGCTAAATTATACCCTGCCGGTGCAACAACTAACTCTTCTTCTGGTGTTACTGATATCGCTAAACTAGAAGAGGTATTTGCTGCCATGCAAAGTGTCGGTATGCCTTTATTAATTCATGGTGAAGTTACAACGGATGACATTGATATTTTTGACAGAGAACAACGCTTCATTGATACAATATTAGTTCCACTAGTTGCTAACTATCCAGACTTAAAAGTAGTGTTAGAACATATCACTACTAAAAATGCCGTTGATTTTGTGCAAAGTGCAGGTAAAAATGTTGCTGCAACCATAACAGTTCATCATTTATTATTTAATCGCAACCATATGTTAGTAGGGGGCATTCGTCCTCATTACTTCTGCTTACCAATTTTAAAACGTAACACTCACCAACAAGCACTTATTAGTGCTGCTACAAGTGGCAGTGAGAAATTCTTTTTAGGGACTGATTCAGCCCCTCATGCCCAACACGCTAAAGAATCTAGTTGTGGTTGTGCAGGTTGTTATACCGCACACGCAGCTATAGAACTTTACGCAGAAGTGTTTGAGCAAGAAAATGCCTTAGATAAATTAGAAGCTTTTGCTAGTTTAAATGGCCCAGCTTTCTATCAGTTACCTGTTAATGAAGATAAAATCACGCTTGTGAAGAAATCTTGGTCAGTGCCTGCAACATTAACCTTTGGTAATGATGTTGTTGTTCCTATTCGTGCTGATGATAGCATTGCTTGGCAAGTTGAAGATTAAGTAAACCCGTTTTAAGGATAAAAATGCAATTATTTGTAAATGATTTAACCGTGATCGATTTCTCTTACCTTTGTAAAGAGCGCGGCATTGTAGGTGAAAGCTGGATTGTTGACGTTTTACTCGATGGAGCATTAAACGAACAATCTATGGTGTTAGATTTTGCTATTGTTAAAAAGCAAATTAAGGCAATTATTGATGATGCTGTTGATCATAAACTGTTATTACCAATGCAAGCAGCAGAAGTAACTTTAGCTGATTCACCTCATCATCTAAATCATAAAACCCTTGATTATATTAGCGAACGAGCAAGCTACTATTTACAGTCTCCTCAGTGTGCTTTTGCGCAGATAGACTGTATAGCGATTACGATTGACTCTGTTACAGAGCATTTAAATGCAATTATCATGGCTGAATTGCCTGATAATGTAATGGGGTTAA
>CAXIBS010000202.1:0-4042 GCA_964022585.1 uncultured Colwellia sp. | reverse complement strand
TAGCGCTTGAACATCTTCTATCTCACCAGAAAACAAATATTTATATGTTAATCGACTGCCTGGTTGAACTAGTTGAGTTTTATCTAAATCAGCAAGATTGATAATAATCTTAACGCCTGATGTAAATACACTAAAAGAGGCGTCTGGTATTTGCTTAGCTATTGCTTTAATAGTAAAGCTACCTTCACCAATATCAACAACATCTCCAATAGTAACGCCAAGTAGTGACAATAGTTTTTCTTCGATATATACGCTACCCAAATCTGGAGCATTTACAGCGATTAACTTTGCTGAATCAACTCTATCACTTACTAATAGCTCTCCTCTTAATGGGTAAGCAGTTGAAACAGCTTGAATTTCAACTAAGGCCATTACATCGCCTGCAAACACCATAGAAGACATTAAAACCTTTTCAGCTTGTTTTATATTAAGCTGCTGGCTTTTATTGTTTATTTTCTCACGAGACAAGCTATTTGGTTGTTCAATTGATGAATGCGAAACAAGTTCTCTACTTGATTGTAAAACACGATCTGCAGCTATAAAACTCGTGCTTTCATGAAGAAGTGCTTGTTTAATTTTTCCTGAAAAACCAGCTAGCGAAAAAACACTAGCAACACCAAGTACAATTGCCAAAACAATGATGGTTAACTCGCCACGTTTAAATTCATGCATTAATAACTGTATTGATTGTTTAACCCAGTTAACTTTTAAAAACTTCATTTTTGTCCCACAACAATGGTTTCAGTCGCGATCATAGATTGTTCTTTATCATTAGCATGAAATAATTGGTCATTAACTAATAAACCTCCTTGCATTTCTACTCGTCGCTGACATCGCTGTGCTAAAGTTAAATCATGAGTCACTAACACTAATGTTGTGTCATATTTTCTATTAAGTTCAAATAACAAATCAGCAATATAGGTTGATGTTTTCTTATCTAAGTTACCTGTTGGCTCATCTGCAAATAATATATCCGGTTTAGAGATGAATGCACGAGCAATGGCAACCCTTTGTTGTTCTCCACCAGAAAGTTGTGCGGGAAAATGATTAGCTCGTTCGCTCAAACCAACTTGCGCTAATAAATCTAAAGCTAATTGTTTTGCATTTTCATCGTTAGCAAGCTCTGCTGGTAACATGACATTCTCTAAGGCAGTCAAACTGTTAATGAGTAGAAATTGCTGAAATATAAAACCAACATGCTCTGCTCTCACTTGGCTACGTTGTTCTTCATTTAATTTGTGCAACGGTTTGTTTTTCAGATAAACTTCACCTTGAGAAGGAAGATCTAAACCAGCTAAAATAGATAATAAAGTCGTTTTACCTGAGCCTGATGAACCAACTATCGCAATCGTTTGTCCTTTTGTTACAGTCAAACTGATATCTTGCAGTAAAGTTAATTGCTTATCTTCAAGCATGACATGCTTCGCAAGTGATTGGGTTTCAAGAATAATTTCGGAATTTAATTTCATGATAAAAAAGTCATTTTTTCGTTTATCGATATTAATTATAACTAGCATTGGGTTATTTTTATCTTATTCAAGCCAAGCTAATGAAAATCATATACGTGAGCCGCTCTCTATTTTAATACTAGGTGATAGCCTAAGTGCAAGCTTTGGTATGAAAGAAAACGAAGGCTGGGTATATCAGTTAAATAAAGAATTAGCCCAAGAAAAAGCACCCTATACTCTACTTAATGCAAGCATCAGTGGTGAGACCACAGCTGGCGGTTTAACTCGCTTGACAAGAATTTTGGCTAACCAAAACTTTGATTATTTATTGATAGAATTAGGTGGTAATGACGGTTTGCGAGGCTTTCCTCCAACGCTAATTGAAAATAACTTGTTACAATTAATTCAACTAGCAAAGCAAGAAGGTGTAAAAGTATCTTTAATGGATATAAAAATCCCTCCAAATTATGGTTCAAGGTATAATAAACTTTTTAATCAAACATTTACCAAAGTAGCTACTAAAAGTGATATACGCTTAATGCCTTTTTTTATGGAATCCATTGCTATACAACCAACACTAATGCAAAACGATGGTATTCATCCAAATAAAAAAGCGCAGCCTCTGATCGCTGATTTTATGAGAAAACAATTTGATACATTGGTAGCCTCACCATAAAGCGAATACTTTTAATATATCAAGTTGCTTCATAACCAAATGAATACAAGTAAATCATTCTTTTTACCACTTCAAATTATGTTTATATTTTAAAGGCTTAACTTATGGATTTTATCTGGATATTGTTCGCATTTATTTGTGGCTTTCTTGCTAAAACAGTTTCATTACCTCCGTCTATTGGCTATTTATTGGCAGGCTTTATTCTGCACTTTATTGGTTTTCAAGCTGATGAAACAATTACTGAATTAGCAAGTTTAGGTATTACCTTAATGTTATTTACTATAGGACTGAAGCTGAACATTAAGGACTTACTCAAAACTGAGGTATGGGCTGGTGCTTTTGGCCATACAATTTTATGGCTTATTCTGGCAACTCTATTATTTAAAGTACTGATATTTATATCGCTGAGCTTCGTTGCAGACCTAACAGTATCAACAGCACTATTAATCATATTTGCACTGAGCTTTAGTAGCACTGTTTGTGTAGTTAAACTGTTAGAAGAACATGGCGAATTAAAAACACGTCACGGCAAGTTAGCTGTAGCAGTTCTAGTTATACAAGATGTTATTGCGGTAATATTTTTAGTTGCAGCAACAGGTAAGCTTCCGAGCTATTGGGCTTTATTATTATTCTTAGCTTTGTTAATTAAGCCTTTACTACATAAACTTATAAACCAAGTAGGACATGGTGAATTACTTCCACTTACTGGCTTTTTTCTTGCCTTTGGGAGCTATGAGTTATTCGAATTAGTCAATATTAAAGGCGACTTAGGTGCACTATTAGTAGGAATGTTCTTCGCTTCTCACAGCAAAGCAAGTGAGATGTCAAAATCACTCTTAAGTTTTAAAGATTTATTTTTAATTGGTTTCTTTTTAACTATTGGTTTTACCGCATTACCTACATGGGAGATGTTAGGAATTGCAACATTACTCACGTTATTAATTCCTTTAAAATTTGCTTTATTCTTTTTCTTATTTGTATCATTAAAGTTACGAGGCAGAACAGCCTACTTATCTGCGTTAGTACTCAGTAATTTTAGTGAGTTTGGTCTGATCGTTGCTTCATTAAGTACTAATGAAGGCTGGTTATCAAAAGAATGGTTAGTTATTTTATCACTTGCCGTTACTCTATCCTTTATTTTTACTAATATTTGCTACAACTACGCTCACATATTTTTTGCTCGCTATAAATCAGTATTCAAACGCTATGAAAATATTGTGAAACTTCCTGAAGATAGTTTCGAGCAACCTTGTGACGCGCCTATTGTTATTATAGGTATGGGGCGGGTTGGTATGGGTGCATATAAAGCGCTTGATGCACACCAGTCCAAGCTTATATGGGGCTTAGATGCAGATAAAAATAAAGTTAATTGGCTAAATGATAATGCGGTACGTGCTTACTGTGGAGATGCAGAAGATGCTGATTTTTGGGAAAACATCAAACTAAATCATTTAGAATTAATCTTGCTTGCTTTGCCTACTGTTCAAGATGTCATGAATATTACGACACAGCTAAAAAAAGCAAATTACCAAGGGAAAATTGCTGCTATTGCCCGATATGATGATGAGAAAGAAAAGTTACAAAAACATGGCGTTGATAAAGTTTTTAACTTTTATACTGAGGTGGGTGTTGGTTTTGCCAAAGAAAGCATCTCTTTGTTTTCATTACCAGAACAAAAAAGCAATTAAAGGTGCTACTTTAAGCGTAGGGGCCACTTAAATACCATGCTGTGTTCCATGCTTATGTAAGTCAAATTTTTGTAAATAATTCGCATTTATAAAAACTTGCACTACACTTATTTACAGAAATAGGTGGAGAAATTATTATCCTATTTTTTATTCTGTAGCGTATCAATACTATAGAAGAATGCTCGTAAGGAAAGTGAATATAAGCAGTGCACGGCTCAAACCCCTTTGAG
>CAXIBS010000201.1:0-4049 GCA_964022585.1 uncultured Colwellia sp. | reverse complement strand
TTGAGATTACCACATAGCGTTAATTTTATTTTTTTCACTTTCTATTTCAGAGCCCATTAATCTTTCCCAAAGTAAGATTCCAGCTTTTTTTTCTATGATACTGGTTTTTACTTGAAAGTTTTTAATTGGAGAGTCTGTTGCTTCATTTGGAAAAATAAAAGACCACATTTTCAACCTACCTGTTGACGTTTCAGCTAATATTGATTTGAAATACTCATGGGGAACGGGGAGTGTTACATTGTTATTATCCTTCATACCTATGGTTAATATTGGCTGATCAAAGTTAAAAATAGGGCCACTTATTACATAGGTTTCTAACACTTCATCTAGACAATCAAGTCTTCTAACTTCGCTTTCAAGCGCTTTCCAAATACCTCGATTAAATTGAGGTTTTTGTGGGGACATATTTGATAATAAAAATGTTTCACTATTTTGAATTTTAGTGTCTCGTAAATCGGCACTGGCAACTAAATGACCTCTGTCATGACCTGAACCGCGGTCATCTTGCTTATCAGCCCTAAATAATTGAGGAATACGGTAATCAGATCTAAAATTATCCATTCGCTCTACGGTAGTAATATCTTCTTTATCGGGATCAATAATCTCTAAAGCCCATTTCGCTTGTCTAAAATAATAAGAGTAACCAATAACATAATGTCGATTAAAAAGTATTTGATCTGCAGCAGGCATACCATAACGGGTTTCTCGTTTTAGGCTTGGTAAATCAATCATTGCGAGTTTCTCTTGAGTTATAAAAGTCTTAATTAACAAACGATATATTATTTACTTTACTTATTATTTTAGCTCATTACTAGTTGTTATTTTGTTCATTATTTAAGACCTTCAATGATATAATCACCGTCGAAAACAAGTTGAATTCGGATATCGTTATCTGAATTGTTTTTCCAATACCAGCCGTGTGAGCCTTCAAAGGGGGCGGTAAAACTGCCTTTCATTTGGTTCGTTGTAGCTATGGCGTAAGATTCAAAATAACCTGTGATATCTCCTTTAGGCTCACCATGTAAATCTACATAAAGTTCTTTGGTATTGGTTATCCACTCATAGTTAGCCTTACTGTATTTTTTCATTGTTAGTTTATACTCAATGCCCTTACCAGCAGGTACGACTAAAAAAACAGAGTCTTGCTTGGCGGTTTGTGGTTGTTGGGTTATCACTGGTAATGTTGTTTTGTCATTGAAAACAGTTAAACCTAGTGACTTTCCAATACCTGTTGGGTCTATGTTGTATTCTGCAGGTAGAATAAATAGCACTAAAGAAAGTGCTGCAATGACTAAGGAGACTATTGTTCTTTTGACTAACGAACGGCTTCTTTTATGTGTTTCCATTAATATATTTCTCATTTAATTAGTTAACAAAGTACCCAGTTAGTTGCATGCCAATTAGCATAAACCCCGCACTCATTAATGCGGTATTAGTTGTCTTGGCAAATCGTTCGAAACTTGAAAATTTACGCCAATAATTTATTGCGAGTAAAATGAACATTAAAGCAAGTAGTTGTCCTAACTCAACACCAAGGTTAAAAGAAAGTAGGTTGGCGGCTAAACCTTGAAGAGGTAGTTCAAATTCTTGAATTTTGGTCGCTAAGCCAAACCCGTGAAATAAACCAAAAATTAATACTGCTATTTTGGGGTTAGGTTGTTTTCCTAAAAAGTGCTTAAAACCGCCTAAATTATCAAAGCCTTTATATGCTACAGATAAACCTATAATTGCATCGATTAGATAGGCATTAACTTGAATGTTTGCCAATACACCCGTCATCAGAGTTAAACTATGACCAAGGGTAAACATACTCACGTATAAAAATATATCTTTGCTTCTGTGTAAAAAGAACAAAACGCCTACTAAAAAAAGTAAGTGATCATATCCTGTAAGCATGTGTTTGGCGCCAATGTATATAAATGGAATAATTTGAACACCAGTATTACTTTCTAAAAAGTTTCGTGTGCTGTCGTCCACTCCATGCGCAAAAGATTCAACAGACAATGTTATTAATAAGAATAAAACTGTGCATAATAAATGTGTGAACTTTAATCGTATTAACAATGATTTTTCCTTTTTTACATTCTACTTATGTCATTAAGAAGTAATCTTTCGTGAGTTAGTAAACTTATAATAATTTTAGTTATTGTAATTAAACTTTCAAAACAGCTAAGTTCAAACTACTTTAAGCTGTTTTTAGGCAATATAGCGCATCATTAATTCATTCAGTACTGGAAAAACAGAAGCGATTAAAAGTATAGCCATTGATAAATTAAATACTTTTTGATGCCTGGGTGTATTGAGGTATTTTTTAATTCCCATACCAAACAGTAACCAAATTCCAACGCACGGAAACGCTACGATAAAAAACATCAATGAAATGATGATAACCTGCGACAGTAAGTCTGAAGTAATAGTAGTGAAGGCTGAAACAGCGCCTGTTGCCATCACCCATGCTTTAGGGTTTACCCATTGGAACAGCGCAGCCTGAAAAAAGCTTAGTGGTTTAGCCTTTTTAGTATCTAATGATGCTGGCGAAGATGAAGCAATCAACCAAGATAAATATAATAGGTAAATGACACCTAAAATTTTAATTGCTTCGTGAAGTACTGGATACATGTCAAATACAACACTAAGTCCTGCGCCAACCATAAGAACCATAGCAGGAAATCCGAAACAAATTCCTAATAAGTGGGGAATACTATTTTTAATTCCATAATTAAGGCCTGAAGTCATAATCATTATATTATTTGGCCCTGGGGTGATGGTTGTTGATGCTGCAAAGATAAAAATAGCTAAATAAAAGTCCATGTGTTTTCTAATCGCTCCTATGCCAGATACTCAGTTAGTGTATATACAAGGAGAATGAAGTTCTTCTTATTGTTAATAATTTTAATATGTTAATCATAACTGCTTGTTGTTTCAATGTGAAAATAAAGTGCTCAAGATTTAGTTTTTAGCGTTAAAATATATAACATTGTATTTGTCTTTTTTATCTGTGGGTTTTTCTCGTAAATGGAATCTATTTCTCCAAGCTTTTTCTGTCGATTCATTGGTGTTGCAACTGAAATTAAAATCAGTGATAACGGAATTATTATTGAAGTTAACAAAAAAATAACTCAACTAACGTGGGAAGAACTTATTGTTCCACCTTTGTTTCATTTAAGTTTTTTTGGACAAATAATTACTTTTAAAACAATCAATCAAAACTATGTTTTTACTATGCTTGCTTATGGTGCTAAACGACAGCAAAAAGAAAACTGTGAGCGATTATGGGCATCTGTTAATAGCAAACGCGTAGAAAAATTGTTATCAGCAATAGATAAAATCACCACCAGTCAATATTTACGTCAATCAATTATTGATAAAGTACGAATCGCAGTAGAACAAGAAGCTAAACGTTGGTTTCCTTGGGTGAAAGTAGCTAAGTGGAATAAACGAGATGGAGTGTGGATAAAGCTTACTGAGAAACTTCAGCAATTGTCGTTACATCAAGGTTGGAATGAAGAGGTGATAGAAAAATATCGTGAGAGCTTCGTTACCAAGCAGCTAAACCTTCACAAAACTTTTTTTGATGAAGTGGAATCAAACCCTTTAACTGAATACCAACGCCGAGCTTGTATTATAGATAATGACAATAATTTGTTGTTAGCTGGTGCAGGTACGGGTAAAACCAGTGTTATGGTCGGTAGAGCAGGATACCTTTTAAGAAGTGAGCAAGCGCAAAGTGATGAAGTTTTACTGTTAGCTTATGGGCGTAAAGCCGCAGATGAAATGGATGAAAGAATTAAAGACAAACTTTTAATTAATACGGTGAGTGCGACAACTTTTCATAGTCTGGGATTAAGTATTATTGCGCAAGTTGAAGGTAAGAATCCTGCCTTATCTACTTTAGCAGAAGATGAAAAAGCCAAGTTTAGCTGGGTTCAACAATACCTTGTAAAGTATCTTAATGAAAATGCTCAATACCGAGCACTTGTTGTAGACTATTTTAGCCAATATTTTTATACACCGCGAAATGCTTTTGACTTTACCAGCCTAGGTGAAAG
>CAXIBS010000200.1:0-4092 GCA_964022585.1 uncultured Colwellia sp. | reverse complement strand
TTACGCCTGACTCTTTTTCTGATGGTGGGAAATTCAACTCATTTAACAATGCGTTGAAGCAAGTTGAAAGTATGATCACTGATGGTGTTGATATTATTGATATTGGAGGAGAGTCCACACGTCCAGGTGCGATAGATGTCAATGTACAGGATGAAATGTCTCGTGTAATACCTTTACTTAAAGCGATTAAATCACGTTTTGATATTAGTGTGTCTATTGATACATCAAAAGCTGAAGTGATGAGTGAAGCTATTACTTACGGCGCTGATATGATTAATGATGTTCGTGCTCTACAAAATCAAGGTTGTATTGATGTTGTTGCGCAAAGTGAGGTTGCTGTTTGTCTTATGCACATGCAAGGTATGCCTCGCTCGATGCAAGAAAATCCGCAATACAATCATATCATTAATGATATACTAAACTTCTTTAAAGAGCGTATTCATTGCTGTGAGCAAAAAGGCATTAAAAAGAATCGATTAGTGTTAGATCCTGGTTTTGGCTTTGGTAAAACATTAGCGCATAATTACGAAGTATTAGCACAATTTTCTCAATTTAAAACCTTGGGTTTACCTGTTTTGGCTGGCATCTCAAGAAAATCAATGATAGGTAATTTGTTGAATAGAGAAGTTGATCAACGTTTAGCCGGAAGCTTAACAGCTGGTATAGTCGCTATACAACAAGGTGCTGAAATTATACGTGTACATGATGTGCAAGAAACTGTTGATGCGGTTAAAACCTTAAAAGCAGTTGCTCAATATAAAACATAATAAATTATTAAAATGGTGCTAGTGCATCACAATATAAAAACATTAAAGTAAAACACTTTTATCAGATATTAAAAGGAATAAAGAGATGTCTAATCGTAAATATTTTGGTACCGATGGTGTGCGTGGTTTAGTGGGTGAATACCCAATTACGCCTGAGTTTGTTATGAAACTAGGTTATGCAGCAGGAAAAGTATTAGCGGCACAAGGTACAAAAAAAGTGCTTATCGGTAAAGATACACGTATATCTGGTTATATGCTTGAATCTGCACTGGAAGCAGGGTTTTCTGCTGCTGGTATTGATATCGGTTTACTTGGGCCTATGCCTACACCGGGTATTGCTTATTTAACTAAAACATTTCGTGCTGAAGCAGGAATTGTTATAAGTGCTTCGCATAACCCTTTTTACGATAATGGTATTAAATTTTTCTCACAAGATGGTCAAAAATTACCTGATGAAGTCGAAATAGCGATAGAAGCAGAGTTAGATAAGCCAATGGGCTGTGTGACATCAGATAGTTTAGGAAAAGCAAATCGTGTTGGTGATGCAGCAGGGCGTTATATTGAATTTTGTAAGAGTAATTTTCCAAGTCAATTATCATTACAACATTTAACTATAGTTGTTGATTGTGCTCATGGTGCTACCTACCATATTGCCCCTGATGTTTTTCGAGAGTTGGGTGCTAAGGTTATAGAAGTTGGTACCTCACCAAATGGCACAAACATAAATGATGGTTGTGGTGCTACCTCAACGGATATGATGAAAGCTGCTGTTCTAGAACACAAAGCTGACTTAGGTATAGCACTAGATGGCGATGGTGATCGCTTGATGATGGTTGACCATACAGGTCATGTAATCGATGGTGATGAAGCTGTTTACATTATCGCCTGTAATGATTTGAAGTCAGGCAATTTACAAGGTGGTGTTGTTGGTACATTGATGAGTAACATGGGCCTTGAATTGGCTTTAGAAAAACTTGATATACCTTTTGCTCGCAGTAATGTTGGTGATAGATATGTTATGCAAATGTTAAGAGAAAAAGGGTGGAGTTTAGGTGCTGAAAACTCTGGTCATATCATTAACTTAAATCACACATCTACCGGTGATGGAATTATTGCAGCACTCAATGTATTAACAGCTGTTTGTCAGCGTGAAAAGTCATTGTTTGAATTACGAGAAGGGATGACGATGCTACCACAAGTGCTTGTGAACGTACGTTTTTCAGGTGGCGGTGATCCAATTAATGATCCAAGTGTAAAAGCTTGTGTGGAGAAAGTAAGTAACTTATTGTCTGGACGAGGTAGAGTTTTATTACGTAAATCAGGCACAGAGCCGTTAATTCGCGTGATGGTAGAAGGTCCTGAGCTTGAAGAAGTAACAAGTTTAGCTAATGAAATTGCTGATTCGGTAAAATTAGCGAGTTAAAAGCTCGATGGTTTTAATTTTAGTGTTGGAAAAAACAGCACTTAAGCAAGATATTAACGAGATAATAGATTGATTTTAACTTATTACTTGTAAGTTAATCTTATGTTAGTTAATATCTCGCGGCTTTATTTTACAATGTTTTGAAGAATAGCAAGGGGAATGAAAATGGCTAGACGTGCAATCGTTGCTGCAAATTGGAAAATGAATGGCGGCTTAGCGTTAGTTAACACGATAGTTAGTGGTTTAACATCAGTTAAACTTCAAGATAATGTTGATGTTGTAGTTTGCCCAAGCTTTCCTTTTCTATCTGAACTAACTTCTCAGATTACTACAAATAAATTGAATGAAGCAATTCATGTGGGAGCTCAAAATGTGAGTGCACATGAAAGCGGAGCTTACACTGGTGAAATTTCTACACAAATGTTGCAGGAATTATCAGTGAAATTTGTTATCATTGGCCACTCTGAACGTAGAAGCTATTATAATGAAACCTCTATTGAAGCTGCTCACAAAATCAGTGCTGCACTTAAGTCAGGTTTAACACCTATTTTATGTATCGGTGAAAGTGAATCTGAACGAGCAGAAGAACAAACAGAAAAAGTTTTAGCATCGCAATTACAACCAGTAATTGATGAAGTTGGTATTGAAAGCTTTGCTAACATTGTTATCGCCTATGAGCCAGTTTGGGCTATTGGTACTGGTAAAACAGCATCAAGTGAAATGGCACAAGAAACACATAAGTTTATTCGCCAGTTTTTAGCAAAAGCTAATGCAGATGTGGCGGATAAAATCTCTTTATTATACGGTGGTAGCGTGAACGCGTCGAACTGTGAAGAATTATTTGCACAAACTGATATTGACGGTGGTCTTATTGGTGGTGCTAGTTTACAAGTTGAGCAATTTAATCAAATCTGTTCAACAGCTAAAGGAAAGTAAAAAATGTTGTATCAAGTTTTAATCGTTGCCTATGTACTTATTGCTTTGGCATTAATTGGTTTAGTGTTAATTCAGCAAGGTAAAGGCGCTGATATGGGCGCATCTTTTGGTGCAGGCTCTTCAGCAACTGTTTTTGGCTCAGGAGGTTCTGGTAACTTCTTAACTAAAGCAACAACTTGGTTAGCTGTAGGTTTTTTCGTAATTAGTTTAGTTTTAGGTAACTTAACTGCGAATAGAACTAAAGCAGTTGATGAATGGAATAATATTAGCGCTCCAACAAGCGAACAGACAATTGCAACCGATGCGATTCCTGATGAAAGTGCAGAATCAGCTATTAATGAAAATAGTGATGTTCCTGCTTCAGATGCTCCAGCTGCTAACGATGATGATGTGCCAAAGTAACTTAGGTTACTGATTAAACTGTTTAGTATTGCGCGGATGTGGCGGAATTGGTAGACGCGCCAGCTTGAGGGGCTGGTGACTTAGGTCGTGGGGGTTCAAGTCCCCCCATCCGCACCACTAAATAGAATAAAGAAGTCCAATAAAAACCGAAATAACCTGTATTAACAAGGTGTTTCGGTTTTCTTATATCCGAAGTAATCAAACGTAACCCAGTTAAATCCGCGGTTTTATGTAACTTTTAGTCATATATTTTCTAATGCTTTGAAGTTATGGGATATTAAGGCAAATTAAATAAATTTTATGGGGTGGACATTACTGAGAAGTCTTTATAATATACTGGTATGTGGCTAAATCAAATATATGAGCAACAATCTAATTCTTGAAACTGAAAGGCTTTTAATGAAGCAGATAAATTCTTCTGACTGGGGACTATTTGCCAACTTAAAGAAGAACGAATCTGTTCAGGAATTTGTTTCAGATTTAAATACTGATGAACAGATAGAGCAAGGATTTCAGTCTCGTTTGCAACCTTGGAAAAAAGAAAATTCGCAATGGCTTTGTCTT
>CAXIBS010000199.1:0-4107 GCA_964022585.1 uncultured Colwellia sp. | reverse complement strand
AATCTACAAGTTGTTGCGCTTCAGTGATAATCTCATTACGAGCAACTAAATGCTGCTCACGAAGCTTTTCTTGTTCAGCATAAAACAAACGACATGGAGCAAAAGCTTGTTCACAAGCAAGATTAAATTGAGCATTTAGCTCATGATCTACGCTTTCATCGGCATGGCCTAATGAATTCCAAATTTTACGGTATGCTTTTACTTTATCTGCTTGCTCATTAGGGTTTTCCAGCGGATCACTCACCAATGTTGCAATATCGCTAAGTAGCTGTTGCTTTCGAGGTGTTGCAATATAGTGTTCCCAATCACTTATTTCTGCCATTTTTGCACTGACACTGTCGAAATCACGTTGTAATTGTTGCTGCTGCTTAACCGATAACAAAGTAATTACTTGGTTCACACCCTTAAACAAACCAAAGCACACCTTGAACTTGCCGTTAAGTTGTAATCGTTTTATGTCGCTCAGTTTCTTTTTAGTTTGTACAAATAACTGCTGTTGTTCATTTTGCAGCGGTTTAAGACCATTTTGCCACAAAACATAAATTTCTTGATAAGCATCTTTAATCGATTGAGGCAGGATACCACAAGCTTTATGTTCTACTTCTCGCCACTGTGTTAACCAGTTTTGATAAACTTTTGAACGTTCATTAAGCTCATCTAGTGTTGTAGGTAATGTTAATTGAGATATTTCTGAGATTAAATACTGATTGCGCTATTTCAGGTAATTGAGTTAATCGTTTTTCCAATTGCTTTATTTGGTTTAAAAAGTGTTCTTGTTCTTGCTTTGTTAAAACACTGGTAACTAACTGTTGATTTAACTGGTTTAACTGTGCTGAAAAATCATTTTGATTAAGTGCATCTCCTTCGAAAACAATCGTAGTTATTTGTAGACTTAATTCGCTAAGAGCCTGACTCACCTTATCTTTCACAATTTGTTTATCTTGAATTAATTGCTTTGCTATCTTGTCTTGTTGATAAGCTTCTTCTTTTGGAGCAAATAACTGTGTGACTTGTGATGTTATTTTGGCATATTTAGATAATAAAACCTGCTTTTCTTCATCTGATAAACAACCAAAATCAGGTAAGTATTGCTGCCACTCTTGTTCTAGAATGTTTCTTTTGTCTGAGTATTGACCAAAATCTGAAAGATCTTTTAGCGCAAGTAACTTAGAGAGTAAAAGCTGAGTTTGTTTAAGTAATTTTACTGGCTTTTCTTTTTGCTCTATTAGTTGTGCTAACTTTTCATTAATTAACTGAGTAACATCAGGACTAGCTGATTTTTTGGCTAATTTTGTTAAAAACACTTGGTCATTAAGCTCTGGTATAGCTAATGATAATATAGAGGTTTGTACTTCACTATGATTCTTTTTGCTAAATATTTGTAACAAAAATGAAGTGCTATTTTTCTTCTTTATTAGCGTTTGAAATAAACTAACAATTATTTGTGAGTCTTGCTCATGGTCAAACCAATAATTTAATAAAGAAAAGTTTACTTCTGGTGTTGAAACAAGCGCAGATAAAAAGTTTTGCTTTTGATCCAATGTTAATTGAATTGTGTGAGCATTGGCTAGAATGTCTTGAATTACCGTATAAGAAAATTCTTGAACGTTTTGATTACTATTTGAAATACTGGCAGTGTAATAATCATCAAAATTATTGAGCTTTAACAATACAGCTCTACGTACTAATTCACTATCATCATTATTGAGAAGTGATAACAATGTGATTTTATTTTCACTATTATTATAATCTAACTCTTCATTTATCGCAGTAATACGTACATTACTATCTTTGTGTTGCCATTTGTTTTTACTTTTAAACAGATTAAAAATCATGGGGATCGTTTTTATCTTAATTAAGTGTTAAATAATTGATTACTGATACAAATTACAAGTTAGTAAAATGTGCAATATCGCTTTTAGCAGCTTCTTCTGTTGGTTTTACACAAGGTTCGATTGGTTTATCTTTTGCTGCCCCAGTAAACTGCTCTTTCAACTGGCGCTTATTTTTATGTACCATATTGCCATCACTGCCAATAGTTAACATTTCATCACTATCTAAATACTTTGCTTGATAAGCCATAATAAGTTGCAAAGCAGTATCACGCTGCGCTTGATCCACAACAACACCTTCAGGCCACTTTCCTGTCTCAGCTGCGCACTTTAACCTTAAGTACATTGTTTCTGGCATATTTTCTATTGTGTGCTCTAAGTTCATGAGATCTTCCTATTTTTTTCGTTTAAAAAGAAGTAATCGAATACGGATAATTATGTAAAAGATAAAACCAATAGCTGTACATGTCATAGCTAAGTAATGCTGCCAAGTTCCTTGTTCAACATTATCCCAAAACATAAATAGAAAACCACCGCAAAATAACAACATGGCGATGAATGAATAGGTCATTAAACGCTGCGCTTGATTTATACGATTAACATTATTTATGCTAGCAATTTTATCACTGTCTATATCTTGTAAAGACAATCCACAATGATTGCAGTTTGCCGCTTTATCTGATGTTTTTTTCTTACAACTAGGACAATTTATGACTGCCATTGAGTGTTTCTTTATCTACCTTGAAAATATGACGTCCATTCTACCTAAATTTGGGCAATAAAAAACGCCCTGATGAGCGTTTTTTAAATTAATATTGAGCTGAATTAAAAGATAAGCTAGCTTTGCTGTGTTTCACTCTCTTCAGCTTTGCTTTTATCCCATCTTTCTTCCCAATAAGTGGCATTTTTAATTCCAAGTGCTTTAGGATTAAATGTGTATTCTTTCACACCAGCTTTTTGTTGCGCTTCATAATCGTTCAATGCCTTTATCGCCGGTTTTGCCATAAAGAAGATAATAATAATACCGATAATATTTAGCCAAGCCATTAAGCCTACTCCAATATCACCTAACCCCCATGCAGCACTTGGTTGTGCAACGGTGCCATAAAAAACAGCTGACATAATAACAACTTTTAAAACAAATCTTAACGCAGGAATTTTAATGGTTCTATTAATATAAGAAACATTATTTTCTGCAATAAAGTAATAAGCAAGTACTGTAGTAAAGGCAAAGAAAAATAATGCTATCGCGATGAAAGGTTTACCAAAGCCACTTAATACGCTATCTACAGCAATCTGAGTAAACGCAGGTCCACTAATAACGACATCAGCTGCAAGGTTTTGTACTAGGAACCCCGTACTTCCTTCAGGCATTACATTATATGACTTAGTAATTAAAATCATGAATGCGGTTGCTGAACAAACAAATAAAGTATCAATATAAACTGAGAACGCTTGAACCAGCCCTTGCTGTGACGGATGATCTACTTCAGCAGCGGCTGCAGCGTGTGGTCCAGTACCCTGACCTGCTTCATTTGAATAAACACCACGTTTAACACCCCAACCAATCGCTGCACCAAAACCTGCCATTGGCGTAAACGCATCAGTGATAATTGACATGAAAATACCGGGTAACATATCAATGTGTAAAGCAATAATAACACAAGCAATAATGATATAAGCTAATGCCATAAAAGGCACAACAATTTGACTGAAGTTCGCAATACGCTTTACGCCACCAAAAATAATGAAGCCTAAAATTAAAACAATAAATGTTGCTGCATAAACTTTAGTTAATGGTAAGTCACCTAAAAATGAAGGTACTACGCCACCATTACCAAAAACATTAACCAATGAGTCACCAATACCATTAGACTGAACAACCGGTAATAACACCCCACAAGCTACGATTGTTGATATAGCAAATATCCACGCATACCATTTTTGGCCCATTGCTTTTTCTATATAATAAGCAGGACCACCACGATAAACACCGTCTTCTTCTTCTTTGTAAATTTGTGCGTTTGTTGATTCTATATACGCAGTTGCAGCGCCAAAAAAGGCTACTACCCACATCCAAAAAACCGCACCTGGGCCACCAAAGCCAATTGCAGCAGCAACACCAGCAATATTACCAGTACCAACACGGCCTGATAATGAAACGGCCAGTGCCTGAAATGATGAAATACCTTTATCTGAACTTTTCCCCGAAAGTAATAGACGAAACATTTCTCTAAAGTGACGAACTTGTGCAAAGCGTGTTAGTACAGTAAAA
>CAXIBS010000198.1:0-4134 GCA_964022585.1 uncultured Colwellia sp. | reverse complement strand
GGTGATGATGATCAGTCTATTTACTCTTGGCGTGGAGCTAAACCAGAAAACCTTGTGTTATTAGGAAAAGACTTTCCACAATTAAAATTGATTAAGTTAGAGCAAAACTATCGCTCAAGTGGTCGTATTTTAAAGTGTGCTAATACGCTTATCGCCAATAATCCTCATGTTTATGATAAAGCATTATTTAGTGAATTAGCCTACGGTGTTGAGCTTCGTGTAGTGCAAACAAAGAACGAAGAAGATGAAGTTTCGCGCATTATTGGTGAGTTGATTGGTCATCGCTTTATGAATCGTAGCAGCTATAAAGATTATGCTATTTTATATCGTGGTAATCACCAATCACGTTTGCTTGAAAAAGCGCTGATGACCAATCGAATACCCTATAAAATTAGTGGTGGAACATCATTTTTCTCTCGTTCAGAAATAAAAGACGTAATGGCTTATTTACGTGTATTGGTTAATCCAGATGATGATAATGCTTTCTTGCGAATTGTGAATGTGCCTAGACGTGAATTGGGCCCAGCAACGTTAGAGAAACTAGGTAACTACGCTAATATGCGTAAAATTAGTATGTTTGCTGCTAGTTTTGAATTAGGGCTAGAACAAACACTAACTGGTCGTGGATTAATGAAATTGCAGGCATTTACGCAATGGTTGGTTGATGTTGCTGATCAAACTGAGCGAGGCGATACAGCTGCGGTATTACGTTCAATGATACGCGAAATTAATTATGAAGATTTTCTTTATGATAGCTCCCCTAGTGCAAAAGCAGCAGAAATGCGTATGAAAAATGTTACTGAGCTCTTTAGTTGGGTAACACAAATGCTTGAAGGTTCAGATGATGAAGAGCCGATGAATTTACCACAAATTGTTACTCGTTTAACTTTGCGAGACATGATGGAGCGTAACGAAGAAGAAGATCATAACGATCAAGTGCAATTAATGACACTACATGCTTCAAAAGGTTTGGAATTCCCCTACGTATTCTTAATTGGCATGGAAGAAGGGCTATTACCACATCAGACAAGCATCGATGAAGGCAGTGTTGAAGAAGAACGTCGTTTAGCTTATGTTGGTATTACTCGAGCACAACGTGAGTTAATATTCACTTACGCTAGAGAACGTCGTCAGTTTGGTGAAGTATCTCGCACCGAAGCAAGCCGCTTTTTACATGAGTTACCCCAAAATGATTTGAATTGGGAGCTTGGACAGGTGAAAAAGACTCAAGCACATAAAGAGCAATCGAATAAACAAGGCATGGCTAATTTACGTGCGCTGTTTAATAAGGATAAGAAATCTTAGTGCTTTTGTGGTGCTTTATATATTTGTCAGTTTAGGGTGTACTCATCCTAAACTGATAAATGAACTAACCGACAAATACAACAGCTAAGGCAATAATCGCACCAGCCACCAATATACTTACAACAGTATTTTTATTCTGCTGAGATTGCTGTAGTAAAAGTTTTTGCATTAATAGGGTTTGCTGCTGCTGGTTTTCTTTGCCAACTTTTAAATATTCGTAAACTAGATCAGGAATTTCAGGTAACTTTTCATTCCAAAAAGGTAGGTTATCTTTAACTTTACTAAATACCGCTTTAATGCCCATTTGTTCTTTAACCCAATTTTCTAAGAAGGGTTTGGCCGTTTGCCATAAGTCTAATTGTGGGTACAGTTGACGCCCTAAGCCTTCAATATAAAGTAAGGTTTTTTGCAATAGTACTAACTGAGGTTGCACTTCCATATTAAAGCGACGGGCGGTATTAAATAAATTAACGAGCACTTGGCCAAATGAAATTTCAGAAAGTGGTTTATTGAAGATAGGCTCACACACTGTTCGAATGGCAAATTCAAATTCATCTACGCTAGTTGTAGCGGGAACCCACCCTGAATCTACATGTAATTGTGCAACTTTACGGTAATCTCTATTGAAAAAAGCAACAAAGTTTTCGGCTAAGTAACGCTTATCTTCTCTATTTAATGTGCCAACAATACCACAATCAATAGCAATCCATGTTGGATCAGCAGGGTTAGTTGCATCAACAAAAACATTACCAGGATGCATGTCGGCATGAAAAAAACTATCGCGAAATACTTGTGTAAAAAATACTTCTACACCGCGTTCTGCTAGTAGTTTCATATCAACACCAAGTTGCTCCAACGTTTCAATTTCAGCAACGCCTATACCGTAAATACGCTCCATAACTAATACTTTCTTGGAGCTATACTCACTGTAAATTTCAGGTACATAAAGTACCTTGTCATACTCAGAGCCTTGCTCAAAATTACGCTTTAATTGAATAGCATTAGCTGCTTCGCGATTTAGGTTTAACTCATCTAAAATTGTTTTACGGTATTCAGCAACAACTTCTTTTGGTCTTAAGCGCTTTCCATCAGGTAGCCAACGAGCAACAATGCCAGCAAAGCGAGACATAACTTTTAAGTCAGCTAAAATTGTTTCGCTAATGTTAGGACGCAATATCTTTATAACGACCTTTTTCTCTGTCTCTTCTTCTTTTAGTGTTGCAGTGTGTACTTGGGCGATAGAGGCGGAAGCTAACGGCTCTATATCAAAATCTATAAAGTGTTGCTCGAATGCTTTAACGCCTATAGCATCAATGATTAATTGTTTAGCTAGCCTACCTTCAAAAGGAGTAACTTGATCTTGTAAAAAGGCAAGTTCATCAGCAAAGTCGGGAGGTAATAGGTCACGACGAGTAGAAAGCATTTGGCCAAACTTTATAAATACGGGGCCAAGTGATTCAATTGCTAGCCTAAAGCGTAGGGCTACTTCTTTATCTTTATGTTCGTTTTTTATCCAAAACAGGAGGTGGCGAAGAAGTTTTACATACCAAGGCAACATTTTTGCTGGCACTATTTCATCTAAACCATAGTGTAAAAATGTTTTAACAATGCGGTATAGTCGAATGCTACTCACGTTATTGAAGATCCTTGCTATTAATTAAAGATTGGCTTGTTGGTCAATTAGTTTCGAGATACGTTGTTCAAGCTCGTTAACTTGCTGATCAACATTTGAAACTTGCTGATTGAAGTGCTCAATTTGACTATGAGTAACCACTAAACGTTTTTCATGCACTATATATTCGCTAGCATCTGCTTTAATCTGCTGAGAGGCAAATTGCGCTTTTTGAGCAACTCGTTTACTTAACTGAATTAATTTATGCGTAGGTACATCGCCAATATGACTGGCTAGTTCACTTTGCCAATCTATATCTAAATTTTCGGCAATATTAGCAAACTGCTGTGCTACTTTTGCATCACCAGTTAAGTCGAGTTTGTCTTGTTTGATAAGTTCAGTGATTTGTTGTTCTGCTTTTAGCTCTTGTAGGGTGCTGATACTTGTTTTTATCGTGCAATCGGAACGCTCAGTTAATGAAGTCACAACAATTGATGTTATTTTACTATTTTTACAAATACTGAAGCTAAGAGGAAAAGTGAACTCTGCTAATTCAAGTGTTAAAGTTTTATCTACTAACTTTTCTAATGATGCAGTGGATGAACTTAACGCTAAAGTTTTATTAATCACTATTTCTAATGTTGATGTGAGTAGTTGTGGGATCATTATATTTGATAGTACAGCGGCCATAAGAATTAAAATTTATAACCTTTGTGTAATGCAACCACACCACCTGTTAAGTTTTTAAAACTGGTTTGTTCGAAGCCGGCGTTATCCATCATCACTTTTAATGTTTCTTGGTCGGGATGCATACGAATTGATTCAGCCAAATATTGATAGCTATCACCATCTTTAGCAACTAATTCGCCCATTTTAGGTAAAATATTAAATGAGTAAAAATCATATGCTTTATTGAGGACTTCATGTTCTGGTTTTGAGAACTCAAGCACTAACAAACGCCCACCTGGTTTTAATACACGATAGATTGAACGTAGCGCCATGTCTTTGTCAGTTACATTACGTAGGCCAAAAGCTATAGTAACAATATCGAACGTGTTATCTTCAAAAGGTAAGTACTGAGCATTCGCTTGTACGTACTCAATATTTTGTACTAAACCTCGATCACGTAATTTATCTCGGCCAACATTAAGCATTGAACTGTTAATATCAGCTAATATTACTTTACCTTCTTTGCCAACCAGTTGAGAAAATTTAGC
>CAXIBS010000197.1:0-4136 GCA_964022585.1 uncultured Colwellia sp. | reverse complement strand
GGCTGTTGAGGCTGTTGAGGCTGTTGAGGCTGTTGAGGCTGTTGAGGCTGTTGAGGCTGTTGAGCAGGCTATTCAAACAAAGAGTGAGACATAATAAGCTAGCGTTTTTGCAATTATTTGTTATTGAACAAATGAAGGAGAGTAATCTCTCCTTCAATAAAAAATTTTATTTTTTCATCATTTGTTGTCTATGTGTAACTTGATGCTGAGTAAATTCTTCAGAAGATATTTTACCATTGCCATTTGTATCAATATCTTCAAAAGTTGGAGGGTTAGCTATATTGCGCATAGGATAGCCCTGTTCAACACGCTTCTCGATTCTTTTTGCTCTCGCTTCGTAAAATTCGTCTTTTAAAATAACGTCATCAGAGTTCATATCAAAATCAGCGAAACTAGGCATATTACTATTTATCCCCATCATGCCCTTACCTTGCCCCTTTCCTTTGTTAAAAGACATACCTTTATTGCCACGACGGTTCTGCATCTGACTTTGTTGTCCAGCAGTCAACTCTTGTTGTGTTAACTGCCCATCTCTATCTTTATCAAAACTTGCAAATGAAGGCGCATTACCAGCCCTTTTCATCGGTCGCCCTTGAGCTGATTTTGCAGCCATTCGCTCATTTCTTACTTTTGTAAATTCCTGCTCGCTAATTACACCATTCTTGTCACTATCATAGGTAGCAAAAGGAATGGGTCCACGAAGCGGCAGTTCTGCTGAAAATACTGATGCCGATACAGCACCTAAAATGGAAACTAAAACTAATGGAACTTTTATGAATGAGTTTTTCATCATTTACTCCTACCGTTATAAAATTTTTTACAACACTACTACCACAATGATATACCTATCGAACAAAATAAAGTTGATTTAAGTCAAAAGTAAATCCGTATTTATACGCCCAATATGTACTGGAAATAATAGACTTGCTGCAGTGAGTTAGTCATAAGAAAAACGCATCAATTTTAAGAAGTAAACAATAATAATTTCATAACAATGTGTCAGTAAAGTCATATTAGAATGTGTTTTATTCCAAATTTTGCTACATAGCTATTAATCTACTTTTATTCTGCCCAAATAAACAATATAGTGTTTAAAAGATAAATAATAAAAAATGGAGATAGTAAATGTCTGATAGTAAACAATATCGTTTGGTAACTCGTAGTGATTTTGATGGTCTAGTATGTGCCATTTTGCTCAAAAATATTAACCTAGTTGACGACATTCTCTTTGTTCATCCCAAAGACATGCAAGACGGTAAAATTGAGGTTGGCGCTAACGATATTTCAACCAATTTACCTTATGTTGATGGCGTACATATCGCTTTTGATCATCATCATAGTGAAACGCTTCGAAATGAAAAACGAGAAAACCATATTATTGACCCAGATGCTCCTTCTGCAGCACGTGTTGTTTATGATTATTACGGCGGTGAAAAAACATTCCCTGAAAGCTGGAAAGGCATGATGAACGCCGTTGATAAAGGGGATTCTGCGCAGTTTAACCAAGAAGAAGTTCTCCATGCAAAACGTTGGGAATTACTGAATTTTATTATGGATTCACGCACAGGTTTAGGTCGCTTTAGAGATTTTCGTATTTCCAACTATGAACTTATGATGAACCTTATTGATTTTGGTAAGGATCACAGCATTGATCAGTTATTCGAACTACCTGATGTTAAAGAACGTACTGATCTTTACTTTGAACATGAAGAAAAATTTAAAGAGCAAATAATTCGCTGTTCTACAGTTCATGATAATTTAGTGGTATTAGACTTACGAGAAGAAGAAATTATCTACTCAGGCAACCGCTTTATAATTTATGCACTATTTCCACAATGTAATATCTCTATCCATGTAATGTGGGGACTTAAAAAACAAAATACTGTTTTTGCTACAGGTAAGTCTATTTTCGATCGTAGTTCAAAAACAAATGTTGGTGAATTAATGTTGAAATATAATGGCGGTGGGCATAATGCCGCAGGCACTTGTCAGGTGCCTCACGAACAAAATGAAGCTTGTCTTGCAGAGTTAATTTCAACGATTAACGCTGACGGTTAATAATCTTATTTTCAACTGATAACGTTTTTATAATCCCTTTGATACAATATTTTTCTCAAAGGGATTATCTGTTTGTTATTTAAAAACGGTAAGCTGCATAAACTCCGGCTACTCGCTCAAAGTTGTCATCAAGTTTATAGCCATTTTGCTGTGCATCAAAACTTGAATACCCTACAAAAACACCCATATCTGTACTTTTACTGTAAGTGTAATTTAAACCTACATTAGCTTCATGGGCTTCATTTTGGCTAAAACCTTGTAAATCACGGTAGGTGTAGTTGACGCCTGCAGTCAAATCTTCTGCAACCTTAGCTTGCAACCCTAAAGAGTAACGATACTCATCTTTATTTTTTAGCTTTTCTTCATCCCACTTGATATAACCTAACGAGAAAGTCATCGCAATATTTTCATCAAAAACATATTTACCATTTAGATCAGCACCGTAACCGATAGCATCGCCATTTAAGCTTGAGTCATGATAACCTCTTATGCCTAAACCTACAGCTAGCTCTAACCCTTCTTTATTTTCTGAGCGGGCTAATACACGATAATTAACACCATCTAGGCCGATAGTTAAATTGTCTGTTAATCCGTAAGCTGCATTTAAAGCCAATGCACCACGGCTGTCATCATTCTCTTCTCCCCACGCCAAAGCGCCACTGACAGAAATAGTGCCATCAGTTAATGTTAAAGGTCTTAGTACTGGGTTTTCAGGGTATTCTGTTTGTGCAAAAACAACAGATGATGTTAAAAGTAATGCGATGCTAATAAGTGATTTTTTCATAATAGTTAGTCCCTAAATTTAATGTGTGTAAATTACGGGAGTTATAATAAAATCTTATCGCGTTAGTTTCTTTAGGCTTTGTGTGGACTAAATGTATAACAAATGTGAGAAACTGTAAGTACCCTTCTCGTCAGTACTTGAGTGTATAAACTGATAAAGATACTGCAAGCAGAGGTTACATAATTGACTCACTAAAATGACAGCACCAAAGCTTACGCAGCAGCATTAGGCTTTGGTAACTGTCTAATTTTATTAGTGAGCATTGTATGCATTGTCATTACATTGAATAGTAATGATCGTTCATATCCATAAACTTACGTTCACGTTGTAGTTCTTTATATGCCTCTATTTCACGCCACTTTCTTTTCTTTTGTACTTTATTTTTTTTCTTTTCAAACTGCTCTTCATCTTCAAAATCACTAAAATCTAATTCTTGCCATTGATTATCTTTCATATCCATTACTCTCATTGATGTTTTTCATCAATATAATTGGGAAATATTACAATTTGTTGATGGAAATATGACAGTAAGGTTATTTTCTTTTTGAAATAGATAGGGCTTTTGAAAGGTTTGTAAATTAACCAGCTTGCGTTTGAAGTTAGGTTCACTGCTTGGTCTTTACTTCAATATTTGGTATCGCAGTAGCGACGACACCCAAGGAGCAACGTACTTGTATTCACTGTAATTCACTTAACTACAAATGCTTGGCGTTTGATTCATTGCTTGGCGTCGCGGTGGCGACCACACCCAAAGGGAGACTGCCTCCGGCCTCCCTTTGGAAACCCTCGGAGCCCCAACTCAGCAGAACATTCAATAACCAACTAGCGCAAGCCACGAATCCTGCCGATTTATCGTCCCTGAACAACGGCAGCCCTCGACGTCCTGTCTCGGGTCGAGGCTTGCCATTGCTAGTTGGTCATTTCATTGCTGAGATGGGTATAAGGAGTTTTTGGAGAATTAAGGAAACAAACGAGACACCCTAGTTTTTTGAACATCCAAAAACACATAATAATTCTGTTATGCACTCCCCTATCAACAAACACCAAGTCTGCTTGAATCAAGTGCCAAAATGAAAGTCAATATTCACGTATGTTCATCAGGGATGATGAACAAAGCGATGTAGGGCATGGATGCCCGTTCAGCGCTGTTACGTCGAAGATATTGCCTTGCATGGAGGACTAAGCTCCGAGGGAGTCCAGAGGGATGCCGGAGGCAGTATCCCTCTGGGTGTCGTCGCCACCGCGACAATATAGAAGTTAAATACTAAACTGTTAATTTTACTCTGACCCCATT
>CAXIBS010000196.1:0-4180 GCA_964022585.1 uncultured Colwellia sp. | reverse complement strand
ACTGCGCATGAGCCATCATTATTGTTTCTAACCTATCAACTGTTGGCGAATCATTAAAGAGCACACCGCCACCGCCATTAACCTGTAAATCAATATATCCCGGTGCAAGCAAGTCTGCTATTTCAACATCTATATCTTTAAGGTTTTGATCTATTGCGCTAATAGTGCCATCAGTGATGGTAAGGACTTGATCAGAAAGAAAACTCTCACCATCAAATAATTGCACAGCATGTAGACGAAAAGATTTCATTTATATTTTCCATAATGTTTAGCAAAACTTACTAGAACATTGTTATTTTGAATTAATATTATTGCTCTTTTTCAGTTTTTCACTGCGTGCAAAAAGAACTGCGCCAACTTCAGGAGCACTTAGTGGTGCAGACAACCACGTTTTAACTTCATTACTAAGCCAAGGCTCTATACTTGCAGTTAAACCACCTATTATTGACAAGCGTGAAGGTTTTTTCTTCCACAAAGTACGGGCAAGATTATCGATATATTCAGCACCTTCTTTAATTATAGTTATCGCAACTTTATCGCCCTTTTCACCAGCATCAAATACAATGTGGGCTAATTGGGCAAAATACGTGGCATCTTTGCTAGCAACAACTTCAACTAAATCAGTGCTATTTTTACAATCAAGCTTCATCATCAATAAACTATTCATTATCGTCATATCAATGAGGCCATCAAGAGATAACAATACATGTTCTACCCCTTTTAACCCAAACCATGCTCCACTGCCGTTATCACCTTGCGGAAAACCATGACCGCCAATAATATATGCTTGATTATCAATATAACTAAAACCACATGATCCTGTGCCTGATATTATAACAGCGCCATCTTCTTTTTGATGTGCTCCTAAACAGGCAATATGTAAATCTGTTGTAAGATACATCTGCTTAAAAGGGTGTTGCCAAGTTTGCATTTTATCAAATAAACTTGGCAGATTAACGCCTGCTAGCCCCACTCCCGCAGTTAGCTCGTCTAAATTGATATGGGATAAATTAGCATCGATTAAAGCTAAACTAGCTGACTGAGTAATTGCATTCGTAGCTTGTTCAAAGCCATGCATTGGATTTCCTGGACCTGCAACACCGCTACCTAAAACTTCATTACTTTCATTCATAATAATAGCTTTGGTCTTACTACCGCCACCATCTATACCTAAAAACAATTCGTTAACATTGTTACTTTTGAGCAAATGAACCTCTAATATTCGTAATATTTTACTGTTGATTTGATATGAAAAATCAAAAAAGTGAGGCTTTTTTTGAAAATCGTATCGAAAATACAGACATAATGAACTAATTTAATCAGTAATTAGTCTAATAGTTTGTATTATATATTTATAGTATTCTTTGACTTACATTAGAGATGTTGTTTATATTCTAATGAGTTTAGTAGCCGTATTTTAGATAAAAATACGAGCTAACATTTTCCATAATAAGAATTATTATTAAATTATAAGGTGTTTTACCATGCTTCAATCAGTTGGCTTACGTGATTACATGCTTACTAACCCTGTTAAGGTGAAAGATGATGCCAATTTATTAAATACGATGAAAATCATCATAGATAATAAGGTATCAGGGGTTTGTGTAATAGACGAAAATAAAGTTCTAGTGGGAATGCTATCCGAAATGGATTGTTTGGCTGCTATACTAAAAAGCACCTACAATAATGTTGGTGTGGGTTTAGTCAGTGAATATATGACTAAAGATAATATCATTGTTGCTCACCCTGGGGATGATATTCTAAATGTTGCCCAAGATATGGTATTGAAAAAACAACGTCGTCGACCTGTTGTCGAAGATGGAAAATTAGTAGGACAAGTTTCTTGTCGTCAATTACTTGCGGCGGTTGATAAGTTTAATCTTTAAGATCTAATCAGTTTTATTGTTTATCTTTGGCTAAGCGCTAGATATAACTAAATGGCTAGTAATTAGTAATTACTAGCTTTTTTATTGCCTTACAACATACCATTGAGATTACACAAACGTTATTGTTGTGACTTTAATTGCATGGTTGTTAAAAATATTCTTGGATCGTTAATTTTATCTAACATGTCTATACTAGGTAAACAATCATCATCAACATAATCAACAAAGTTTGCTGACGAGTCAAAAACTAACATATCTAACGCAAGCCGCTCTAGCCCATATAAACCACGATGAATCATATCTGCTGAAAAAACGAGTAAATCACCTGCGGCTAGCTCTATCTGTTTTCCCATAGAGAGACTTTCACTGCTTACCCTGCCCTTTTCTTCTTGTCGCACATTAAATTCTTCTTCATTATCCCAACGCATATGAGTACCTGGGACTAACTCCATACCAAGTTCATCAAATAGCGGAATTCGAAGATGTACAACTTGTGTTTCTTGAATTGCCTTTTTCTGGTCTTCTACATCAAGGTCATATTGACAATCTCGATGCCAAAAATCTTTTTGCTGAGGATTAACCGGATTAAAAAATAATTGCGTATTCATAAATGCAGGGTTATTCGGTATCACTGAATCCACAAGGTTCATAATTTTCTTTGAACTGATAAAGTTAAAAAGCTTTACTCTGTCTGCGCACGCTAAGTACTGGCTACCTGTGATTAAGGAAGAGTTAAAAGCTTCTTCTTGATAAAAGTCTGCGTTATCTTGCTTCCATTGTTCATGAAACGTTGAAATTACTTCTCTAATAGATAGAATTTCTGATGTAGTAAAGTAATTCCTAATGACAAAGTAACCTTGTTCGTCATAACAAGTTTTTAATAGATGGTGATTATCCACAATGTACGTTTACCATTTCCTATGAGTTTAAGTAAAAAAAGGTGATATTAAGCTATTTTATACATTTCATCTAAGCTATCTTGAATTATTGATAAGCACTCATCAACATGACTAGTCACTAATGAATGACTTGCTCCTTCAATTTCATACTGTTTACTATAAGGCAATTGCTCAGTTAAATGACTCACAATAGCATGTGCTACTTGGTTTGAACGGCTACCACAAACAATACGAGTTGGCACAGACAGATTCATGAGCTCAGAGCGAGAGTGATTTACTTGCGTACAGACTTTCCAGTGACGAAGGTTATTATCTTGTAAAAGTGCCATCGTATCTTTGATAAAAGTAGGTAGCATTTCAAATTCATTTCCTCCTCCCCAAAAGTCAATAACTTGTCCACAAGCATAAGGAACTTTATTCGAAGTATCTTGATAGTATTTTTCAAGGAAATCATCTACACATGACATCATTGCTTTATCATTAAGTAGCTCTAAGCTCCAAACAGCAACAGGTTCAAACAAGGTTAACTGCTCAATAGAAAGGGAGCCTTTGAGTGCTTGAGCCAATGCCACTACACCACCGTAAGAGTGACCGACCAAATGGATAGGCTGCTCTGTTACTTCAGCTACTACACTTTCAATAATTTCCAGCTCTGTTTCTATACTTGGGTTAGCAAAATCTTCGGGATCTGGCGTTCCACAATGCCCCGGAAGTTTTATAGAAATACAATGGTGAGTTTTAGCCAAGTGCGCAACCATTTTCTTCCATGTAGACGTTGTCGCATAAGAACCATGGACAAAGACAATTGGCTCTCCTTTTCCTTCTTGTACAAAATAGTTGTCTATATTCATGTAAAACCTATGAGTTTTATATTTTAGTACTTATCCAATAATTTTTACTTTAATTAGAATAAAAGTAAACAAGCATCATACCTTATAACTGCACTCAACATAATAAATCACAGTAATAGGGATAACATTAGCACTATAATATTTAAAATAGTGAACTTTTATCTAGCAAGATATTTTTTATAATTTCAACCTAGTTTTAATTAACTGTAAGTCTATTTTTGTTTTACGAAGAATAGATAAGTCAACTTTTGCACTCAAATCTTTATTTGCTATTAAGTCTTGCTCAATCAACATTAATATTTTCACTACTTTATCTAGGAGCATTATATTTTCAAGTTGCCACGGCCATTGCGCAGCATTTTGCAAATAAGCTATTTTATTGTCAGCATTTTCAAAAAACTCAATGAGATTAAATAAGCAATAAAGTTTGCCCTTGCAATGGTGTTTCTGAAGCTCAGCCGAAAAACTCCATCACCAAGCTCCATTATTATTCGACAACAACCTGAGCAAAGCAGGCCACTGTTGTTCATTATCAACGAGTTCT
>CAXIBS010000195.1:0-4189 GCA_964022585.1 uncultured Colwellia sp. | reverse complement strand
AAGTAGTGTGATACTAAGGGGCAGCAAAGTAACAATTACTTGTCGAAATGAATAACAGTACGGATGCTTTCGCCTCTATGCATTAATTCACATGATTCATTAATGTCTTCTAGCGGCATCGTATGGGTAATAAAATCACTTAATTTGAACTCACCTTTTAAGTAGCGTTCAACATAATCAGGCAGTTCAGAACGACCTTTAACACCGCCAAAAGCAGAACCTCTCCAGACTCGCCCGGTTACCAACTGGAATGGACGTGTAGAAATTTCTTGTCCTGCTCCTGCAACGCCAATGACGATTGATTCACCCCAACCTTTATGACAGCATTCCAGCGCCGAACGCATTAAGTTCACGTTACCAATACACTCAAATGAGTAATCAACACCGCCATCAGTTAACTCAACAATTACATCCTGGATTGGCTTGTCGTAATCTTTTGGGTTAATAAAGTCTGTTGCACCTAGTTTTTTCGCCAGTTCGAATTTGCTTTCATTAATATCAATCGCAATAATCCGACTTGCTTTTGCCATAGTGGCACCAATAACGGCTGAAAGCCCAATGCCGCCGAGACCAAAGATGGCAACGGTTGCGCCTTCTTCTACTTTCGCGGTATTCATTACTGCCCCTATCCCCGTCGTTACGCCACAACCAAGTAAGCAAACTTCTTCTAATGGCGCATCTTTATTGACTTTAGCTAACGATATTTCAGGCAATACGGTGTATTCAGAAAATGTTGAACAGCCCATATAATGAAAAATTGGCTGTCCATCTTTATAAAAACGGGTCGTGCCATCTGGCATTAAACCTTTGCCTTGTGTTTCACGAATCTTCTGGCAAAGGTTGGTTTTGCCAGATAAACAGAATTTACATTCGCCACATTCTGGCGTGTAAAGAGGAATAACGTGGTCGCCAACTTTACGCTAGTAACACCTTCTCCTATTTGCTCAACAATGCCGCCGCCTTCATGACCTAAAATGACCGGAAAAATACCCTCTGGATCATCTCCTGATAGGGTAAATGCATCGGTATGGCACACGCCCGAGGCAATAACCTTAATTAATACTTCACCTTTTCGAGGTAGCATGACATCTACCTCTTCGATAGATAAAGGTTGTTTAGGTCCCCAAGCTATCGCTGCTTTTGATTTAATAAATTGATCGGTCATCTTTATTCTCACTCTAAGTTGATGGAAATTTTAGTGGCTATAGATCGTCGCTGCATTCTTTCAATGCATTCCGTAGATATTATGCCTAGTGTAGTTGAATTATCATTTACCGATAATCCTATGAGTATGCAATTCACCTTTACTATTTGGTAACAGTCTTTTCACTCCTAATTAAATTGTTGATTATTTAGTCTACTTTTAACCATTTAATGGCTGTGACCTTGTGAAAGGTTAATCATAGAAATACCAACAGCGACGAAACCCATGCCAAACCATGTTGTTAAATCAAGATGCTGGCGATAAATGACTGTCGACAATAAAGTTACCGTTATAATCGCTAAGCCAGCCCATAAAGCATGGACAATACCAACCGGCATACCTTTCATTGCTTGCCCTAAAAACATAAATGCAGCCAAATGACCCAATAGAACTAGCGCACTTGCAAGTGGCTTTGTGAAGCCGTCTGTCTCTTTCAGTGCAACATGCGACATTGCCTCAGCTGCGACGCCTAAAAAAAGAAATAACCAACTCATATGTCTTTCCTATAATGTTAAATATTATGTAGTGAACGAACTGACGACATCATTTTGTTAGAAGCCCTTGTTAAGTCTGAGCTCGTTTGTGATATGGCAAACATTATATTTATTTCTACAAGAATGATAATATGCTATTTTGTAAATTAACTTGTACACACAGGTAATAATTATGCAGTGGGAAGGTATTAGCGAATTTGTCTACGTAGCCGAGAATGAGAGCTTTACACAAGCCTCAAAAAAAATGGCAATTTCTACGGCTCAGGTTAGTCGCCAAATCAGTGCTTTAGAAAAGCGGCTCAACATAAAATTGTTTTACCGAACCACTCGTAAAGTATCCTTAACGGAAGAAGGACGAATCTTTTATCAACATTGTCGTGGTGTACTTGATGGCTTGGATGCTGCTGAAAGGGCCATCACCAATTTACAGTCGAAACCACAAGGCAAAATCAAACTAACAACACCCGTAACCTATGGCGAACAACAAATATTACCGCTTGTGAACAATTTCATGCATCAATATAGTGATATTGAAGTGACCGCATTTCTTAGTAATCAACAAATTGATTTAGTAGAAGGCGGGTATGATTTAGCTATTCGCCTAGGTAAGCTGAATGATTCTTCCATGATGGCAAAAAAATTAGGCAAAAGAACAAATTATGTCTGTGCTTCACCAGCTTATTTGAGCAAACATGGCATACCTCATTCCTTATCAGAGCTTAATAATCATAGTTGTCTTCTGGGTACCTTAGATTATTGGCATTTTAGAGAGTCTGGTAAGGAAAAAAACATACGCGTCACTGGCAGGATTCGCTATAACAATGGCTTTGGTCTTGTTGACGCTGCTTTGAAAGGTTTAGGCATAGTTCAATTACCCGATTATTATGTACAACATCACCTACAAAGCGGTGCATTGACGACTTTACTAGACCATTATCGGGAGCCTGATGAAGGTATTTGGGCGGTTTACCCTCAAAACCGCCATTTATCACCAAAAATAAGACTGCTCGTAGATTATTTAGCAGAGCAATTAATTTAATACTTCGCCACTTGTAAAATGTGCCCAATTTCCCTACCTGTCTAAGCGACGCCAGAGCTGATTAGGTACTTATATAATATATTCATTTACACGATTCAGCGTTATTTTTAGCAAAGCCGTCACTGAGAACTATTCTAATTTACACACTAATTATTACCTGTACGTAAAAGTTATTTTCCATTTCACTGGATTATAATTATATAAACAAGAATATATGATACTCCCATCGAAATTCATTAGAGCAATCACGCTAGATATCGATAAATTAATTCTTAATCTATGGAGATCAACTATGAGCATTTTTACTCATGTAACTGTCGGAACTAACGACTTGAATAAGGCTCGCGCCTTCTATGATAATGTATTAGCTACCTTGGGCTATAACCGTATTACCGACTTAGGTGAAAACGGTTCTATTTGAGGTGAAGACGCACCATCATTTTTTGTGTTGAAGCCTTCCAATGGCCAGCCAGCTAGCGTTGGAAACGGTGTTACTGTTAGTTTTGAAGCCCCTAGCCGTGCCGCTATCGATGCTTTTCATGCAGCAGCGCTCGCAACTGGAAGCCCTGATGAAGGAGCTCCAGGAACACGTGATTGGGCACCTAATGCATACGCGGCATATACTCGCGACCCAGATGGCAATAAACTTGCTGTTTATTGTTTTAAAAAAGCGTAGCTAACTTAAAGTCTTTAGTAATATTAAAACACCGTTTATTCGGTGTTTTTTCATTTAGATAAATGAATCACTTATGTCGTCTACAAAATTTATCACAACCTGTGAATTAATATTTTATGCTCGTAAAAATCGATTTTGTACAAAGCTAGACTCTAGCTCTTCATTTTAATGTTGTATATTTTTGTTCTTTATCTGTGATTTGTCGTGACTAAAAAAGGGTCCGTTATTACTCTGAAGCTAGCATTCTCAAGATTTTCTGTAAGAACTCTTTCGGCTGTTTACGTCGCCTATTGAAATTTTAAAACCAAGACAATTAAGCCAAACGTAAACAAACCTTCAACGGCAAGTCATGGCACAATTCAGTCTCTCAAAAATGTCAGCTCCCTCATCTTTTCCGAAGTTTAACGAAATCAGGTTTTTGGATATAAAAAGGTCCGCTTTGTCTATGATTGAGACTATGACCCACCCAACTTTGTTAACAAGTTTATTGCTCACCGACAGAAAGAGCTTTTGCAGATAGAGTGCTCGCTCCAAATTTCCTACTATTTTTGTAAAGCATAACGGGCTTAAGTTATAACTATTTTTGCCTATTGCAGCACTGTATTTACAAATACGACCTTTATCGTAAAGGATTCTTTATGGCTGCAAGGCTTCATAAGCCTTTATATAAGGGGGCTAGCACTCACTCATTAAAAAGAATGCATTTTTAGTAAATATAATTTGAATACAAACAAAAAACACCGGATTAAAGGCCCTCAACCATGAGAATTCTTCAC
>CAXIBS010000194.1:0-4189 GCA_964022585.1 uncultured Colwellia sp. | reverse complement strand
CACTTGATATTATGAGTTTCAATCATTATGCTGTTAGTACACGCTAAATATACAACCATCTAAAGTAAACATGTATTTCTAGTAGTCTAAACGGACGTTTCAATTATATTTCGCTCCTAGATAGGGATTCTATCGAGTATGAAAAGCATCACCGTAAAATATTGGCAAACGGTTACTATTCTCTCTTTGTTATTTTTAATAACAATATATATGTTTTTCATTTCTATCTTATCTAAAGAAATAAAGTTCCTTAAAGCTGTACCTCCTGCAATTTCATACGAATTACCTCAGCGACAGTTATCTGCAGCCAGCAAAAACACAGCTTACCTATTGTTTACTGATGATTTAGCACACAATAGCGAAGATAAACTGGTTATAAAAATAGCAAAAAAAAATGAAAGTTGGTTAATTGTTCCACTCAATTACATTTTATTTAATATTCTTTTGAGTGTTTTCTACCCCGCTCTAGCATTACTTGTTTTCACGTTTGTTGCCTATTATTTCATTTCAAATTATCAAAAAGCTAAACTGAAAAATATATTGAGCAATATGTGTAATACCGCTGATGATATTGCAGTAACTTTTGGACAAAAGCAGCTAAATAAAAAAGATCATTCTATATTAATTAACCTTAACTCAGCTCTAGAAAATATCTCTCGGTATGCAACACAGTATAAAAGAGAAACTGAACAGAGTGCTTTTTGCGACAAACTAACACAATTAACAAATCGTCATTCTTTTCTGAAGCATATAGAGGAGCAATTAACACTAGATGATGAGAGTAAAAAGAGTGCTTTATTATTTATAGACCTTGACGGTTTTAAAAAGGTGAACGACTCATTTGGGCACTCATTTGGAGATGAGATATTAATTCAAGTGGCAGAACGCCTTAAATCTATTGTACGAAGTAATAAATTAAACTTTGATTCTCCCCCAAATAAACTCGAGAAAAATTTAGCACGACTTGGTGGTGATGAATTCACAATATTTATTCACGATATAGACAATGCTGAACTTGCAATATCTATAGCAAGTTATGTATTAACCGAGTTAGAGCGTGATTTCATTCTAGGTAACAAGACCATTAAAATTAGCGCAAGTATTGGCATTGCTTTATATCCTGAAAGTGCAAATAAACCTAATGCGCTAGTTCAATTAGCTGATGTAGCAATGTACAGGGCTAAAAAAGATGGACGAGGTATTTATAAAATATATTCGCCAGAAATGGGTAATCAACTCAGACGCTATCATTATTTATTAGAAGAAATGAGATTAGCAATCACTAGCAATAATTTTTATCTAACTTTTCAACCGATTATTCATACTGATGGTTGTGTTATTAGCTATTTTGAAGCACTTGTTCGATGGCAGCACCCTGTAGAAGGGCTTATAACTCCAGTGGAGTTTATTCCTATTGCAGAAGAATCCAATCAAATTCTACCATTGGGTGATTGGATACTAAGTGAGGCATGTCGTCAAATGTTTGCTTGGTATAACGCGGGGATGAGAAAAACTAAGATATCAGTAAATGTTTCCGTTATTCAACTCAAACATCGCCCTTTGTACAGTTGGGTTATGGATACACTTGCACATACAGGACTTCCTCCTTCATCATTGATGTTGGAAATAACTGAATCTTGTTTTCTTGATATATCTGAAGAAATTATTACCGAATTAGAAAGACTTCGTAAAGAAGGTATTTGTATCGCGATAGACGATTTTGGTACTGGATTTAGTTCGCTAGCAATACTTGCAACATTACCAGTAGATGTATTAAAAATTGATAAAATGTTTATTGATGAAGCAACAACCAGTGTTAAGTATAGAAAAATATTAAAATCAATTATCGATATGTCATTTCAACTAGATTTGAAAGTAGTTGCTGAAGGCATTGAAGATATTATCCAACTTGAATTGCTAAAATCTTTAGGTGTCAAATATATTCAAGGTTACTTAATTAGTCCCCCTGAAAGTTCAATCAATGTGGGTACAAAAGTTCTCGATCAGGGAATAAGTCACTTAGCTCATAATGGTGCTGGTGTATGGCAGCCAGCACCATCAAAAATAACAAGACACGTTAGTTAATTTTTATCTTATCTAAAATAAAAAGCTAACCACAGGTTTCACTACCGTGTTGTAGAACCAGTTTTAGTTGTGGCAACAATAGACAATGCCATTGCTTCGGCTATTTTTATGCCATCAATACCCGCAGATAAAATACCGCCTGCATAACCAGCTCCCTCGCCTGCTGGATATAATCCTTTGGCATTCAAGCTTTCAAATGTTTGTCTATCACGTGTAATTTGAATAGGTGATGACGTGCGCGTTTCTACTGCAGTTAATGTTGCTTCATCCATAGAAAAGCCTTTAATTTTCTTTTCAAATGCAGGTAAAGCTTCTCGAATAGCTGTTACAGCATAATCAGGTAAGGCTTCGCTTAGATCACAATAAGTTACCCCCGGCTTATATGATGGCGTAACGCTACCATGTTCACCACTTTTTCTACCAGCAAGAAAATCTCCCACTAATTGCACAGGTGCATCATATGATGCGCCACCCATAGCAAAAGCTTGTTCTTCTAATTGTCGTTGAAATTCAATACCTGCTAAAACGGTATCATTTTGAGCAGCAAACTTACCTTGAGTGAAATCTTTTGGCTCAATGCCTACTACAATAGCGCTATTGGCATTTCGCTCATGACGTGAATATTGGCTCATACCGTTAGTCACTAAACGGCCTTCTTCTGACGCTGCAGCGACTACCGTACCGCCTGGACACATACAAAAACTATAAACCGAGCGACCATTACTACAATGGTGAACTAACTTATAATCAGCGGCGCCTAAAATTTCATTACCTGCATTTTTACCAAAGCGTGCTTCATCAATGACTGATTGCTCATGTTCTATTCTAAAACCTACAGAGAATGGCTTAGCTTTTATGTAAACACCTTCATCATGCAGCATTTTAAAGGTATCACGAGCACTATGGCCAATTGCTAAAGCAATATGTTGTGTTTCAATATGTTCACCACTGGCTAATGTTAAACCTGTAACTTGTTTTGCGCTGAAATCTGCAAGGGCATCTTCATCGAACGAAACAGAATCATCATTTTCAAAGTGGATTTGATCTACTCTTTGCTCAAAACGTACTTCACCGCCCAGCTCAAATATCTTAGCGCGCATTTTTTCAACCATAGTCACTAGTTTGAAAGTACCTATATGTGGTTTACTCACATACAATATTTCTTCAGGTGCGCCCGCTTCAACAAATTCATTCAACACTTTACGACTATAATGTTTTGGATCCTTAACTTGGCTATAAAGCTTACCGTCAGAAAAAGTACCAGCCCCTCCTTCACCAAATTGAACATTTGATTCAGTGTTTAATATTTTTTTACGCCAGAAACCAAAGGTATCCTTTGTGCGTTCACGTACTTCTTTACCGCGCTCTAAAATTATCGGCTTAAACCCCATTTGTGCTAAAACTAAGCCAACAAATAAACCACATGGTCCCATACCAATAACAACAGGACGTTGCTTAATATGCTCTGGCGCACTTGCAACAAAGTTATAGTCCATATTGGGTGTTAATTTCACATGAGGATCGTTATTAAAGTCTTCAAGTAACCTCTCTTCTACATTAGTTTCAACATCAAGCGTGTATATAAGCATAATATTCTTCTTTTTACGCGCATCATAACCACGCTTAAATACAGTAAAGTCAACTAATTCTTCTTTAGTTATCGCCAACTTGCTCAGTATTATTTTTTCTAAGGCATCAGCTTGGTGATCTAACGGTAATTTAATATCAGTGAGGCGTAACATGGTTTGAAATCCAAAAATAAAAGGTATGGTAAAATCTGGCGCTATTTTACCTGATAGTTATGCTCAGTTAAAACAAGAGATTGAATTTAACGAAAAGAAAGGTATGATCGCCAACATTATTTACTGTCTATTGAGTCAAGCATGGCCTTTGTTGTTACTGATAATTGTATTCGTTGCAAATACACCGACTGCGTGGCTGTGTGTCCAGCAGAAGCATTTTATGAAGGGCCCAACTTTTTAGTTATCAGCCCAGATGATTGTATTGACTGTGATTTATGTCCAATTGAATGCCCAGCTGGAGCAATTTATCAAGAAGATGATGTACCAGAAGATCAAAAGGAATTTATTCAATTAAATGCTGA
>CAXIBS010000193.1:0-4189 GCA_964022585.1 uncultured Colwellia sp. | reverse complement strand
CTGGTAACAGTAATTGCAGGGTAAACTCCACCCGGAGCAAGACCAAATAGGGTTTCATGACTATTTAGGCGTAAGTTTAGATAGTATAAGCGTGGTTCGCGTGGAAACCGGGTAGGTTGCTTGAGCCTTAAAGCGATTTAAGGCCTAGACGAATGATTGTCACTTCCTTTGGAAGATACAAAACCCGGCTTATGTGTCAATCTCACCTTTTTAGTAACTGCTTGAGTTATCTTGCAGTTTACTAAAATCCTTTCTTTATAATCATTTTTAAATGTTTCTTCGTATTACACTAGGTAGCGAGTATTAAAAGGTTTTATATGGCAGCTACAGCTTACGCACTTCACATATTGGTTAAACACAAAGAAATTGCACAAGATATTATTAAGCAGTTAGGTAAAGGTGCTAAGTTTCAAACTTTAGCTAAAAAGTATTCAACGTGTCCATCTGCTAAAAAAGGTGGAGACTTAGGTGAATTCAAGCGAGGTCAAATGGTACCTCAGTTTGATAAAGTAGCATTTAAAGGCGCTATATTAGAGCCGCACTTAGTTAAAACTAAATTTGGCTGGCATGTAATTAAAGTGCTTTATCGAACTTAAATTAATCTGTTTTTAAGTTAATATACGTTTAATCAAAAGCTTAGCTTGGTGAAGGTCGGGATTAATGCACTATCAAAGCAGTAATCATCTCAGGCTGAATAATTACGTTGATTTAGTGGTTAACCTTAGCTGGTGTTGAGGTTTGATCGTTTGTATTAATAAACATAGTGATACTAAAGCTACACCTATCCAACCAATTACTTTAAATTTTTCGCCAATAATGACAACAGCTAAAATGGTTGCAACTAACGGTTCTATTAAGGTTATTAATGTTGCTTCACTTGCCTCTGTATAATTCAAGCCAAAAGCAAATAATAGGTATCCTAAGAATATTGGAATGATTGCCATATACAAAGATACTAAAGCACTAGTTGAGCTTGAAAATATGTTACCACCTGTGAACCATAATGACGGAATTAACAATAGGGCAGCACAACCGAACAATCCTGACATAGATGACTTTGAATGAACGCCACTTTCAATTAAACGCTTTGCTACCCATGAATAACCCGCATAAGTTAATCCAGCTGTACAAGCTAAAATAATCCCCAAACCCTGTTGATTAATACTGTAAGCCGTATTATCACTCTCGTCTCTACCTAGCGTTAACAGAACAATACCTATAGCTCCAATAACAAAGCTCAGTATCCATTGTAGCGATATGTGCTTTTTACAAATAGTTCGTTCAATAATTGCAGCAAAAAAAGGAGCTGTAGCGATAGAAACGACAGTGCCTATGGCAACACCTGATAAACTCATTGAGGTATAAAATGCTAATGGATAAATAGCGACACAAACTGTACCTAAAAATAAAACATAAGGTTGCTTTAGCATTATCTTATAATCTACAAGTAGTTTTTTTCGAGCTGAGATTACAAGTAATAACCCTCCTATTCCCATAGAAAAAGCCCCAATTGCTAAAGAGCTTACATCAGGAGAGAAGCTTGCTGCAGTACCAGTTGTTCCCCACAATAAACTAGCAATAATAATAGCAGCAATACCTTTAAGATGTTCGTGATGCTTTTCCATAATGAAACCTATTTATAATAACTTCAATACAGGAATAGTATGCTAATTATGAATGATGTTTTTAACAATTAAGACGCAATCGTTAACAATTAAGACTAAGTTTACTTTTTGAACTTAGTTGGTGATAAGCCAAAGTATTGCGAAAATTTTCGACTAAAAGCTGATGGCTCTTTATAACCAACTTCTTCCCCAATAATTTGTAATGGATAATCTGTATGTGTAAGTAAAGCTTGGGCTTTTTCCATTCTAAGCTTAGTTACATATTTCATAACAGTCATGCCAGTTTGCAGTTTAAAAAGTTTTTTAAACTGTGTGTCACTGAGAAATGCAGACTCAGCCAAGCATTTTATATGAAGCTGTTCAGCAATATTTTCCTCGATGAAAGCGATTGCTGTAGCTATGTGATTGTCTACTTTTGGTAATAAAGGTTGCTCTGCAAGGAGCAAACTAAACATTTCGAACATTGCCTGTTCTAATTGAGTATTAACCTTGTTTTCTAATTGCTTTTCAATAAAAGTTAGATAACTTCTAAGAGAGGAGTTAATCGCAAAAATTATACATTGTGAAGATGAAATATTTAGGGGGAGCTTTTCCATATCTACGACTACAAACCTAGCTTCACTATCAGCAGTGAATAAATGTTCTTCGTTGGCTTTAACTACCACACATTCACTCGGTGCAACCTTACCATTGAAATTACCAACGCATATATTTATGACACCACGTAAAGGTAAAACCAACTGATTAAAACGGTGTGAGTGACAAGCTGGTTTGGTACTGTACGACCGAATGGATAATAGGTTTTTCATAATAATAACTTCATCCTGATTATGATCCCACATAGTAGGGCAATGGATAATAAAGTGAAATATTAATTTTTACTAACGCTTGTATGCTCAAAATGATAGTTTGTGCAAGAATATAAGCATAATAGATAGAATAATCCTTATTAATATCCGCCAATACCTACTTGTTTAAAAAAAAGCCTCGTGCTGACAAGTTCAAAATGTAATAGTACCGCTCAATGATATGCTGAGGAAAAAACTAAATTATCAAATGCCAGCCAAGGTCAATGGTTGAGCGATTGATGGCCATATAGGCTTAATACTTATGCTCTTAAAAGTTGAATCTGCTACACGGGAATAAATATGCAATTTAATAAAGTTATACAAAACAATAAACGACAGAAAACGATTAATTATATGCCTAAATTTTTGCTTGGTGCCTCTCTCGCATTTTCAGCTTTAAGTTTTGCTGAAGAGGCTAAGCCTCCAATGGGATGGCTGTTTTCAGACTTTAATGATAATAAGACAGGTGTCACGGTATCTGGTTGGCTACAAGCGAGTTATGCCGGTAGCAATAATGGTGAACAGTTATTACCTGCAACATTTTTTAGAAAAGAAGAGGGTGTGGCGCTTGACCAGTTTGGTTTAAATATTGAAAAGAAAATTAAAAGTAATATTATAAGTCGAGTGGGTGCCTTCCCCGGAGCAGCTCCAACTGACTTTGATTGGGGCTTTAAGGTAACAGCAATTTATGGTGCTGATAATTTTTTCTTCAGAACTTATGGTATCGATGACGATTGGGGTATTAATGATGTTGACGACTTTGGCAACGATGACCTTTATCTGACGTTAACACAAGCTTATCTTGAATTTTACTTTCCAGTTTTGGATGGCTCGAATTTAATGGTGGGCTTGTTTCATACGCCATTAGAAAATGAAATAGGTTTCTCTTACCCTACTCCAGCGCCTACTGATTTTTACACTAAAGCTTATAGTTTTATGCATGGTCCAGCGAAACATTTTGGGGCACTTTGGAGTAGTAAGTTTGCTTCAGAAGCTGGAAAGCCAATGCTATCTTATGAGCTAGGAATTGTCAGAGGTTGGAATAATTTTGAAGACCCTAATGGTGATTTTGATATTATTGCTAATTTAAGGTGGCGTTCAGCTGACTTTTCTACTTGGGTAGATTTTGAAAATATTTATGGTAATGGAGCCGACGACTCAATTGCAGAATGTGGTTGTGGTTCACCTATTCCAACGTCTTCAGAACTCGCTGGTGATGATAGTTTAATGCGTCAGTTATCCTATTTAACTATTACTAAGTTTGTTAATCCAAACAACCGTATAGTTGCTGAATTTTCTTACGGTAAGCAGGAAAAGTCATTATTTGCTGATTTATTTAATGACGATACATTTGGTATTCCTGAAGAAGGTGGGGAAGATGCTAGTTGGTATGGAGTTAATTTAAACTGGCACCACACCATCAACCCTAATCTCGTCGCGAATACTAGAGCTGAATTCTTTAATACTGATGGCGTAAATGTTCTTTTACCTTATGGGGGAGATTACAAAGCGGTAACTGCAAACCTAAGTTGGACACCTCTTCATAATATTAGGGTTAGACCTGAAATTCGTTATGATTGGTATAGCGGAAGCGCAACACCTTTTGGAGCAAAAAGCATTGCCCCACCTCCATTGCTAGCTGGGACAGAGGATACTCAACTTACTTACTCAGTTGATGTTACATTTTTCTTCTAGAAGTTACCCATCATCAGTAGA
>CAXIBS010000192.1:0-4209 GCA_964022585.1 uncultured Colwellia sp. | reverse complement strand
CAATGAGAATATTTTAAATAACATAGATTATAAATATTTTTTATCACTAAAACATGATACTAGATAGTGATAAATAATATCTACTCATTAACTTCACTACCAAAAAACAGACAAGCTAATAAAGCCTTTTATATTAACAAACTCCTTGCATGATGTAATTTGTTATAACTTAGTGGATATAATTCAAGTTATTTGATGTGGTTAAAATTAAAGCATATATAAGCTATACTTTTAGAATAAGTAAGGTTATTTATTGTTTTAATGTTTATAAAATGAGCACAGTGTTATGGGCTTTTCCTCAGGCAACAAAAAGCCATAGACATATAATTATAAAGGCTTATGAATTGGAAATATAAGCCAACAAGAAATTAACCGTTAGAACAAGCAAAATAAGAAACAAAAAATATGTGGATAGAACTAATAAAATTAACCGCTTTGTTACTAGCGTTGACTCTACTACTTACTTTTGTATACCGTGCAATGGGTAAGGACAGTATCAAAGGAAAACTAGTTCAAGGTATTTTATTTGGATTAATCGCTATTATAGGTATGTCTATGCCTGTAAATGTTTCCCCTGGAATAATTTTTGATCCTCGTTCTGTCATTATTTCAGTAGCCGGATTTTTTGGTGGCCCCATTACTGCAATCCCTGCCATGTTAATTGCTGGCGGATACCGTTTCTCTCTTGGTGGAGCCGGGGCACTCGCAGGATCTTTAGTCGTATTTTTAAGCGCTGGATCGGGTGTTGCGGCTTACTATCTTCGTAAACGCATGCATATTTCTAGTACCGCACTGCACTTTTTTCTATTCGGCTTAATTAGTCACTTTATCGCTATGTTTGGCATGCTTGCTCTACCTGATAATATAATGTGGCAAGTGGTTAAAGGCCTTTCGTTGCCATTTTTTATAATCTACCCACCTGTAACCATTTTTTTAGGATATTTACTTGCTGATATAGAAAGGAAATATGAACTAGAATTAAAACTAAAAACATCTACCGCACATTTACGCGCTTTATTTAATACCGCTCCCGATCTTATTTGGTTAAAAGATACCAATGGTGCTTATTTAATGTGTAACCAGCTTGTTGAAAACTACCTAGGTGTATCTGAGTCCGAATTAAAAGGCACCACTGATTATCATTATACCAACAAAGAACAAGCTGACTTTATTCGTTCTAGTGATTTAAAAGCAATTGAGTCAGGTGGAGAAATAGTAAGTGAGCGCTGGGGCCGATTTTCAAAAGATGAGCGAAAGGTTTTATTAGAAATAACAAAAACACCTGTATATGACTCTGATCAACAGTTAATTGGTGTTTTAGGTGTTGCTCATGACATAACAAGACGCTCAGAAACAGAAGCAAAATTGCGTCAATCAGCTACCGTATTTGAAAGCACCTTAGAAGGGGTATTCATCACAGATGAAAACTGTATCATTTTAGATGTTAATCAATCTTTTATCGAAATCACTGGCTATGATCGCCTCGAATGCATAGGCTCCAACCCAAATATTCTCAATTCAGGAAAACACGATAAAGGTTTTTTTGATGAGATGTGGCGATCAATTAACAAGACAGGCCAGTGGCGAGGTGAAATATGGAATAAACGCCAGAACCAAACAGTATTTCCAGCATGGCTAACAGTAAGTACGGTAAAAGATGTTAATAATAACGTTATAAACTATGTCGCGGTGTTTACAGATATTACCGAAATAAAACAATCACAAAGTGAACTAAAATTTCTTGCTCATCACGATACACTTACTTCCCTGCCTAATCGTTTTTTCTTTAATCAAAAACTAGAAAAAGCCTTAAACCATGCTAAACGTATCAATTCAAAGTTAGCTATTTTATTTATAGATCTAGATAGATTCAAAAATATAAACGATAGCTTTGGCCACACAGCAGGTGATCATTTACTCATTCATTTAGCTGATAGGCTAAAAGAAACTGTACGACAAGAAGATACTGTTGCTCGTATCAGTGGCGATGAATTTATTATTCTTTTTGAGGATGTAAAGTCTACAGAAACAATAGTTGGTGCTATTAATAAAATAATGAATGTATTTTCTTCTGCTTTCACCATTGAAGAACACAGCATTCATATCACAGCGAGTATAGGTATAAGTCTCTATCCGCTAGATGGTGATAATGCTACAGACTTAATTCGCAACGCCGATGCAGCAATGTATAGAGCAAAAGATGAGGGACGTAATACTTATCAATTTTATACACGTGAACTAACCACAAAAGCATTTGAGCGCGTGATTATGGAAACAGAGTTACGTGAAGCGCTCGTTAAGAAAGAATTTCATTTACATTATCAGCCACAGATTGATTTACACACAAACCACCTTATTGGCTTAGAAGTTTTACTGAGATGGCATCATCCTCGTTTAGAGTCTGTTTCGCCTGATCAGTTTATTCCTCTAGCTGAAGATTCAGGTTTGATTAACCCAATTGGTGAATGGGTACTAAAAGAAGCATGCCAACAAGCTAAAGCATGGATGGATCAAGGATATTCATTTGGCCGTATTGCTGTCAATATTTCAGGAGTACAAGTTAACAAAGGCCAACTTGTAGATATCGTTAAAAAGACACTTTTGGAAACAGGCTTACCTGCTACGTCCTTAGAATTGGAAGTGACAGAAAGTATCATAATGAAACAAGCAGAGCATGCCATTATTCAACTAAGTGAATTACGAGAACTTGGAGTTTTATTATCAATAGATGACTTTGGCACAGGTTACTCATCATTAAGTTATTTAAAACAATTACCTATGCACAAGCTTAAAATTGATCGAAGTTTTGTTTGTGATATTCTTGATGATAGTGATGATAGTGATGATAGAGCAATTATTAATGCAATTATTGCTATGGGTAACAGTCTAGGCTTAGCTGTAATTGCCGAAGGTGTGGAAAACAAAGAGCAAGAGCAGTATTTGTTATCATCTGGCTGTAGTGAAGCCCAAGGCTTTCATTACAGTAAACCTATAGGCCCAGATGAACTTGTGAAAAAGTATTTTAACAAAGAGTGCTAATAAATATTGCGATAGCAGCCTACATTTGGCTTTCTTTTTAAGTTCTAAGTTTTTCGCAAGATTTATAATAGACTTAATCATAGCAATATCTTTTTTGCTATTTGGTATTCCATCAACAAAGCTTTTGTCAATTTTAAGTGTCGATATGGGTAGATTCTTCAATTGCGCCATAGACGAATAACCCGTACCAAAATCATCAATAGCCATACTAACATCTAGCTTGCAGAGGCTATTAAGTACTTCTAAACTGTTATTTTTTGAATCACCTTGAATCAAGAAATCTTCTGTAATTTCAAGTTCAAGTAATTTAGGGTTTACTTTGTATTTTATTAACAGTGTTTCAATAAAATCATCTAACTTGTCATTATGCAATTGACGTCCAGACACATTCACTGCAATGGACAAATGTTCACAAACTGTGCCCTGCCAAAGAGAGAGTTGCATAACAGCCTGCGTTAACACCCATTTACCCAGTGGAACAATTAAGCCTGTATTTTCAGCAGTAGGAATAAATTCGGCTGGGCTAATTAAATCATCACCTTTTTGCCAACGTACAAGTGCTTCAACAGCAATAACTTTACTCGTTTTAGGATCAACTTTAGGCTGATATAAAACTCTAAAGTCTTCTTGTTTCAATGCTTTACGTAATTCATTTTCCATCGACCATTTTTTTAATGTTACGGCGGTTAATTCATCAGAGTAAATCTCAATTTTACTTACAGAATGCTTTGCTTGATACATTGCTGTGTCAGCATTTCGTAACAACCTTGCAGGTGTATCGCCATGATCAGGGTATATACTGATGCCTATACTGCCTTCACTGTATAAAACTTTAGTTCCTAAATTAAATGGTTGATCAAATACTGAAATTATTCTCTTACTTAACCGACAAACATTAGTTATATCAACGACATCATTTAAAATAACTGCAAACTCATCACCCCCTAGCCTTGCCGCTGTATCACTTGGGCGGATGATGCTTGCTATACGGTTTGCTACTTGACATAACAGAGCATCTCCAATGTCATGACCCAGCGAATCATTCACATTTTTAAACCTATCGAGATCAATAAATAGTAAAGCTACTTTTTGATTGTGATGAACAGCTCGCTGTAAAGACATTTCAAATTGCAACTGAAATAGCGTGCGATTTGGTAACTCGGTTAGTGA
>CAXIBS010000191.1:0-4235 GCA_964022585.1 uncultured Colwellia sp. | reverse complement strand
CGGTATTACAAGTGTGCTAGGTTCAATAGGGTGGTTCACAGGAGCAAGCTTTCAAACAGCAGCATACGTAAAAGCACTTGGTCAAGTAGAGTTTTTCATCACCTTAGCGTTAACTTATCGTTTGTTTAAAGAAAAGATAACAACAATTGAATATTTTGGTATGTTTTTAATTATATTAAGTGTAGTTATTTTGCTTTTGTGGGCGTAGATAGATTAAACTGCGCGTAATTACAAATTGTTTACAATGGAAAATAAAATGAAAATCACCGACAAAAGCGTTGTTCAGTTTCACTATGTGCTAAAAGATGAAGCAGGACAAGAATTAGAGTCATCTCAGGGTAATGATCCTCTAGCCTATTTACATGGTGCTAATAATACCTTAGTAGGCTTAGAAAAAGCGCTAACAGATAAAGAAGCTGGTGATAAGTTCAGTGTTACATTACAGCCAGAAGAAGCTTACGGTGAGCGTCAAGAAGATATGGTACAACGTGTACCGGTTAAACATTTACAAGGTCTACCGAGTAAAAATGCTAAATGGAAAGCAGGGATGATCGGTGTTGTTCATACTGAGCAAGGTCAGCGTCAAGTTACGGTAATTAAATCAGGTAAGTTTATGGTAACTGTTGATATTAACCCACCATTAGCTGGTAAAGTCTTATCTTTTGATATTGAAGTTGTTGACGTGCGCGCAGCTACCGCTGAGGAAGTTGAGCATGGCCATGCTCATGGTGTTGGTGGTCATCAACATTAATTAGTGTTGATATAAACTCTTCACATAGCGTAAGTGAAATTACTGATAAAAGCCGATATTGATACTGTTAATATCGGCTTTTTTACGTATTTTATTTGATGATGCTTTTATTTACTTAGTGTTATTTCAATAACCTCAACACTAGATATCCCTGTCATTTGCCACTGAATATTCAGATCATATAATGTCATACCATAGATTTTATCATCACTTTTTTCTTGCTTATAAGCAGGGCGTGGATCTTGTGCAAGCACTTGCTCGATGAATAATGCTAAGTCAGGATAAACTTCGCGGTGTTGTGATAAGAAGTTTTGGGTTTTCTGGTTAAACGTTATGCTTAAATTATGTGATGGCTGGGTTTGCGCAAAGCCCGCATTTGCATGTGGAATTGAATCAGAATAGGGAACGTAAGGCTTTATATCTACAATAGGTGTTTTATCTAATAAATCAATTGCAGATATATGTAATACAACTTGATTACTATCAATGGTAACTTTATCCAATTTTACTACTGACATGCCAATAGGGTTTGGCCTAAAGGTAGAGCGAGTAGCTAATACACCTATTTTTTTGTTTCCACCTAAACGTGGCGGCCTTACTAAAGGTTTCCAGCCTTGTTTTTGTGTTTCGTGAAAGATAAAAACCACCCAAATATGGCTAAATTGTGTTAGTTCTCTCACTAATTCTTCATTGTTTGCGTTGCCGCTAAGTACTATAGTGCCTTTTGCAGAAGTGACTAAACCCGGCTGGCGAGGTATCGCAAATTTTTCTTTATAAGGTGAATTCACATGGCCAATGATATTGAACTCAACTGTGCTAGTGGTATTGTTTGTATTTGAGGTATTTTGCATTTTACTTTTCAATTGGTGTCTCTACTGCAAATGCTCGAGCATAACAAATTACTATAGCATGACATTGCTGTGCATCATTACTGTCTTTAATCTGTGCTAATTGTTGTGATGATAATAACGTACAACCAGTAAAAATAACGCCATTGGCTTGTTGTTGAAAAGCATTACGTCTCGCTTGTGTTCGAGCATTAACTTCATCTGGTATGGCATGGTAAGGCTTAACTTGGCAATCTTGTCCTTCAACGGCACCTATATATTGATATCTCGTTTGAATATCTCTTTCATGTTGATAAATTTTAACTTTTGCTGCTGAAAAATATTGCTCAAAATTCTCTTCATCTAAGTTAGTGGTTAAATGCTTACTGCTACAACTTGCTATCAAAGTCGTTGCGACTAGGAAAATACTGGATAAAATAAACTTTTTATTACTCATGATAAGTTAATACCTATTTTCTTTTGTTTAGTACAGAACTTGCTTTACCAGCAATCCAATAATCAAATAAATGCTTTATATCGTTATTTTGCTTTTTCATTTGAATCCAATTGCGCATAAATAGCTCAAAAGCTCTATCTTCACTATTAATAGCAAATGCCATTGCTAAGGGTGGTTGAGCAGGTTTAGGTGCAACAACTGTGTATTCAGGATGTAATAAAGTCCATGCTGAGGCTGTGGGCGCCCCAAAAAGCATAGCATCAATGTGTTGATACTTTTCTTTAAAGTACAGTCTAGGTGTTGATATTTCCCATACCTTATTGTGTTTAAAGTAACGCTTTATTAAATTCTCACTGTAATAGAGCTCTGGAATTGAGATGATTAAATCTTCATTATCAAATATAGTTTTCCAGTCGGTAAATTCATGACGCCTTTTGTCTTTAACAATAAAGGCAATAGATTGACTACTGTAGGGAATTGTTAAGGTCAATTCTTTCATGTTGTTAGGTAAAACAGGAATGCCCGTAGTCATATCCAAATAGCCTGATGATAACAACTCTTTAGCTTGGTTATGGAAAATACGAACAAACTCTATTGAAACACCAAGATCGTCAGCAAGTAAGTTAATTATCTCAATGTCAAAGCCAACTAGTTTTCCTTTATTGTTATGAAATGTATAAGGTAAATCATCCCTGAAGTAACCGACACGAATATATCCACGTTGTTTGATTCGGGTGAGAACATCAATATAAGGTTGCGAATTAGCTTCAATATTTTCAGGCGCTTTAAGTACATTGTTTTTAACATCAAGAATGACAAAATCTCGTTCAATAAACTTGTTATAACCTTGATATTGAAAACTTATATTGTCAAAAGTAAACCTGAGTGTAATAAAAGCAATAATTGAAATTGTTGGCAATATTAGCAAATATTTACTAAATGCCCCCCATTTAAAAGTAAACTGCTTAACCATGCTGGTAGCAATTAAGATCACCAAACTAGCAGAAAATATTACCGATAAAAGTGCGCCTAGTCGGCCAACAATTAAATTTTCGGCAACAAGAAATAATTCAAATAATGAACTTGGTACATTGAAAAGTTCTAATAAATGGGGCATAGCAACTGAGTTTGAGCCAAACAGCTGCGATAACCCAACAGTTAATAAATGAAGGTAATTACTTGTATCTACTTGTGTACCTGAAAACCATGCAGCAAATAAAACAAATAATAACGCTAGTAATTTACCCCCTATGGGTAAGCTAAAACTAATGGGCACAATAATACTAGGTGTTATCACTGCGTTTAGCTTTGACTGCGTGTTAACAGTCTTTATTTGCTCTATTAATTGTTTGGTACTTTCTACAATTAAAGGAATAACAATGAAAAAGCTTCCTGTCGCGAAGGCTGTGAGCATGGCTGAACGGGTTGTACTGAGTATGTCTTTATATTCAAACGGAGTAATGGTTGCAACGATGGCGGGCAATATTAAAAAAGTGAGTAGGAATACTAAAACACATGCGGTGACAATGTAGACAAGTAAGGCATCAATTTGTGATGAATCTATAGTGGCTGCTGCACGTAAAGCAATACAAAAAATAGCTAACGGAGCTAACTTCATCACCATGGAGCTCACATTAATAATAGCATTATTGAGCCCAAGTAATGTCAGTAAAGTTTGCTTTTTAGCTTTTACATTCATCAAGCCGATACCCACTAATATACTAAACATCACAACACTTGGAATTAAGCCGTTAGCAAATGAATAAAAGGGGTTTGTGGGTATAAATAATTGGATTAGGCTAAACTCTTGTGCGGTTTTGATGGTATTTACACTGTAAAATTCAGCACTTTGCCAATCAGGAAACGCAATGGGAGCAAGCAGAACGAAAAGTAATACAACGCAAATTAATGAGAATAATATAGCGATAGCTTTCTTTATCGTACTACCAATTTTGTTTGAAGATAAACTACCTATTCCTGTAATGAGTGATAGTGAAATATAGGGTAGTGCTGTCATTTGTAATAACATGACAAAGGCATTGGCTATTTCATCAACACCGATAAATACCTTAGACGTTATTGCTCCTACAAGTAGACCTGTAATCATAGCAATAATAATAATTACAGAAGCGGGAATTTTTGTTAGTAAACTTGTTAACGCTTTGAGCATCAATGTTCTCACGTGTTTAGTCGTTTAATT
>CAXIBS010000190.1:0-4240 GCA_964022585.1 uncultured Colwellia sp. | reverse complement strand
CGTCGGGCTCATAACCCGAAGGTCGTAGGTTCAAATCCTGCTCCCGCAACCAATTTCAAAGTCGTAGGTTCACTTTTCATAAATAAAGTGCTCCCATAACCAATTCTTAAGTTTGAATTAAAACAACTTAGCTTCCTACTCAACGTAGGTCATTCGGACGCGGGATGGAGCAGCTTGGTAGCTCGTCGGGCTCATAACCCGAAGGTCGTAGGTTCAAATCCTGCTCCCGCAACCAATTTCAAAGTCGTAGGTTCACTTTTCATAAATAAAGTGCTCCCATAACCAATTCTTAAGTTTGAATTAAAACAACTTAGCTTCCTACTCAACGTAGGTCATTCGGACGCGGGATGGAGCAGCTTGGTAGCTCGTCGGGCTCATAACCCGAAGGTCGTAGGTTCAAATCCTGCTCCCGCAACCAATCTAAGTAACTTCAAAAATATTTAATTCCCACAAAATACCTTTAATAAAATACTTATACTAAATAAAGCAAGTTATAGTTAAATATCGTGTTGACAATAAGTTAATTAGGTTTTTCTAAGATTACATTTTAATTTATCTTTTACTGAATTATGTGGCCCAACTAATTTACCTTGATATAGCAACTCAATACGCTCTAGTTCACGTTCAATTTCCCCAGAAAAGAGTAACTTTGCCAGCATTGTATTTTGTTCTGAACTTAAAAAGCAATGTGACGCTTCAACTTTATGATAAAGAAAAGCAAGATAGTCTTGATTCTCTTTAATGTCAGGTACCCTGTCAGTAATTCGAGCAGTATCAAAACTTGTAATAAGTAATCCACGTACATACATAAAGTAACTTGGTACTACACAAGATGTAACCCAAATACCAACAATAATAATTCCAATAGATAATTTTTTAAACATAGCTTCCATTCCATGTGTATAGAAATTTCAATAGTACTCTCTGTATGGTTTGTAGTCTATGAAATCACAATATATAAAACAGGCTATTAAATCTCAAACCATATTCAAAGCTAAACAAATTAACTTTCGTTATTAGATTATGCTAATCAACACATGGCTCTTTTAGTCTCAGTGATATATCACCAATACAGCTACCACAGCCATTACCCGCGCCTGTTTTTGCTCGAATATTCTCTACTGTTAGCTCTCCTTGCTCTATTGCTTGAACTACTTGATGCAGCTCTATATTTAAACATTGGCAAAAAGTTTTCTTCTGCTGTAGCTGACGAGCATCATTAGAGAGCAAATTACGCTGACCGTCAGTGGTTTCGCCTAATTGGTAACATTGACTGATCCACCCTTGAGGTAAATCAGTTTTATTCAGAGAAACCAATATTGCACTTTGTAACTGCCCTTGTATTAAATAGCTTTTACGAAAATACTGCTTCAATGGTTGGCTAGCGTTTAACTTATCTAACGTTTGCGGTTCGTCATGCTGTAATACATTATCATCTAAGTAATTAAAAAATTCTTCCGGGCTTTTATTGCTTGCTAAGTGATAACAGTACCCTCCTACAATTTTTTGCTCTACTTGATAAACAACATCTAACATTTCTATTGGCTCTTTCACCACAAGAAGCGCTTCACTTTGTACTTTGTTTGGCTTGAGTTTTACTTGGCTATGCTTAAAAGCAGGTTGACCTGAATTTGAATCAACCTTTGCTTCAACTAATTGACTTACACAGCCTTGGTTAAAGTTGCTTTGTGACCAGTGTATTGGGATAAATAGCGTCTGTGGCCTTACTGATTCAGTAAGCTTTGCGCGCACAACTAATGTTGGATTAGTATTTTTTTGTTGCTTCTGTGTTGTTGAAAAAACAGCTGAAATACTTACCAGTTGAGCATCTTTAATACCTAACGCCAAAGCATCTTTTGGGTTAATTGAAACCTCTGGTTCGGGATGCCTATTCGTCAGAATACTCGATTTTCCACTTCGTGTTTGTGTATGCCACTGGTCTCGATTTCGCCCAGTATTCAACGTAAATATTGTCTCACTTGCGCAGATATTGTTTTCAACGGCGCTTTTATTAACAACATTATTTTGTGTATTCGAAAGTAGTGATAACGTTTCAACCGCTTTCATTTTTGCTTTATTATCACTGTGATAATACTTACCTGTACTAAAAAAGTTTTGATCGTTTAGTCTAATAGGACGTCCTTTTGGCTGTGGCCATTGTATTGGGTGCCATCGTTCATACTGCTCAGGCGATATATCTGCAAAAGCAGAAATATCAAAAGCACGACTTCCCTTATTTTGTAAGCCAGATAAACGCGCATGCTCAGCGAAAACTTCACTCACATTGTTATAACTAAATTGTTTGGTAAATCCCATTCGCTTAGCTACTTCACTGATAATCCACCAGTCAGGCTTAGCTTCGCCAAAAGGTTCTAAAAATGGACGTTGCCGAGAAATACGTCGCTCTGAATTAGTAACAGTACCTGACTTTTCTCCCCACGATTGTGCAGGAAGAATAACATCAGCGTATTTTAAGGTATCATTTTTTTCTACACAGTCACTCACAATAACCAGCGGACACTTAGCTAACGCTTGCGAAATTTTTTCATGATTTGGCATGCTTACAACAGGATTTGTAGCCATTATCCAAATTGCTTTTATTTTACCTTCATCAACAGCGTTAAACAGATCAACAGCTTTATAGCCTTCTTGTGTTGTTAACGCATCGGTTTGCCAAAAATCAGCTAAAGCACTATGTAATTCAGCAAACTTTTCCCTATCAAAATCATCAGAGGGAAAATCTATATGGCTCGCTAAAGTATTTGCTAAAGCACCAACCTCGCGCCCCCCCATTGCATTGGGTTGTCCCGTGATAGAAAAAGGCCCGCATCCCGCTTTACCTATTTTTCCACTAGCTAAGTGGCAGTTAATAATGGCATTGCCTTGATCAGAGCCTTGCACCGATTGATTGATGCCTTGAGAAAATATTGTTACTACTTTTTTACTCGTTGCAAATAGCTGATAGAAACCATTCATTTGTTCTGTTGATAAGCCTGTAATTGCTGATGCTTCTTTATCACTACTTTTACAGTCTTTTTTAGCACTACATAGCGCCTCTTCTATGTCATTGAGCTTTAGTGCATCTTCATCAATGAAACCATTTTCATTAAGGTAATCAAGTAGCCCATTAAACAAACTTAAATCACCGCCTGCTTTAATTGCTAGGTGTAAGTCAGCTAATTCTGTAGAGGCTGTTATACGAGGATCAATGACAACTATTTTTAATTCAGGCCTTTTCTCTTTTTCTTCACGAATGCGTTGATAAATTACAGGATGACACCACGCCAAATTTGAACCAGTTAATACGATTAAATTTGCTTGGGTAATATCGCTATAACTCATTGGCACAATATCTTCACCAAAAGCTCGTTTATGAGCTGAAACTGCTGAAGACATGCATAAGCGTGAATTAGTGTCTATATTTCCTGAACCAATAAAACCTTTCATTAACTTATTTGCAAGATAATAATCTTCAGTAAGCAATTGTCCCGATGTATAAAAAGCCACTGCATCTGCACCATACTTTTCAATTGTTTTATTTAATTGGCTAGCGACATAATCAAGTGCTCTAGGCCATTTTTGCTGTTCACCATTTACTTTAGGTAATGCTAAGCGATTATCATTGGTTAAAGTATCACCTAGGCTTTTTCCTTTAATGCATAATTTTCCAAAGTTAGCTGGATGTCTTTTATCACCATTAATAAGTACAGGTTGCTTGTGATTAGCATTTTCTGATTTAGTAACACGAATACCACAGCCAACTCCACAATAAGGACAAGTAGTATTGATATCTTTAATCGCAAGCTCAGGTGTCGTTATCGCTTGTAGGCATTTACTTTCAACGTGTGTAACTTGTTGACTTTGAAAGTTTTCAGTTGCTATATTTTTCATTCTATTTGAGACCTTTTTACAATTTAGTATCGTAGGATGAGTTAACTTAATTGTAGATATTCATTGATTTTTCATATTTGTTGCACAGGTCACGCCATATAACACAACAAAATAACCCGTTGTATTTAAATAGTTTTTAATCAAGGCTGTTGAATAAAAGATTATTTAGATCAATAAGAGTGCAAAGGCTGAGTGCTTATTGTGCAAACTTAGCCTTTCAAGTTTTCTATTTACGCGGTGTAATTTATTTTGAAGAGTATCAATCTAAGAAAAAGACAGACATTAATAATAAAATAAATAATATCCCACTTATTCCTTGCCAGAATTTAACAGGCTCCCGTTCTATTAA
>CAXIBS010000189.1:0-4295 GCA_964022585.1 uncultured Colwellia sp. | reverse complement strand
CTGATGAACTCAGGAGCAAACTTTGGATTTAAGCAAACAGTGCCCCATCTGTTAGGTGTTGGAATAGGTTTTGTTTTAATGATCGTTTTAGTAGGTATGGGAATAATGCAATTGTTTATTCAATTTCCGCTAAGTTATGACATATTAAAAGCGATTAGCATTATTTATCTTATTTATTTAGCATGGAAAATTGCCTGTTCAAATACGAACATAGAACAAGAATCGAAAAGTACAAAACCGTTAACATTTACACAGGCTGCTTTATTTCAGTGGGTAAACCCAAAAGCGTGGACTATGGCTCTTACAGCGACAAGTATCTATGCTCCTTCTAATGACATTATTGCTATCATCATAGTTGCGGTGGTATTCGGGTTAGTGAATTTACCGTGTATTGGTTCATGGATTATACTTGGACAAAAAATGCGGCTCATTTTAACTGCTTCTAAACAATTAAAAGCATTTAATATAACCATGGCTGCACTACTAATTCTTTCAGTCGCCATTTCTATGAATAGCACATCATAAATAACTGTAAGCATTCCATTTTATAATAACAAATGATCCATCTTATTCTAATAGTAATAAACTAACTTACGCTGATAGTTAGTTTATTCTGTTAACAGCTTAGCGAGTGTGAGTATTCCTTCCTCTAAAGGGCTTCCTTTTCGATAGACAATAGATAGCTGCACAAAGCTTGGACCACAAGTAACAGGGTACATTTTCAGTGATTCTTCATAGCGACTACCTACCACCATATTCTTACCAATAATGGTGTAACCTAAACCAGCAGAAATACAGCCTAAAATACCATCTGCACTACTCATCACCATTTGTTCATCATTGTTTCTATCTGCCTGTTGCTGCCAAAGTAAGGCATGTTTTCTATAACCACAACCTTCTTCTCGTACAAATAACACAGGATCATAAGCACTTTCTAACGGTGCCACCATCACTAATTCTTCTTTTACAATAGGAATTCTAACGAGATTTTCATGTTCAGGTGCATTACCTAATGCAGCACAATCAACCTTATTATTCAGTACAGCAAATACTAACCTATCGCTAGTGTCTGTATAAATTTTTGTGCGTATTTGAGAGTGATTTTGCTTAAGTTTTTTTAGGGCTAAAGGCATATGAACAGCCGCAAATGTTTCTGGCATTCCTACTCTCAAATCATAGCTCCCTTTATCACGTAAAATGGCTGATGTTGCTTGGTACTCTAACTGTATAATTTTTTCAGCATATTCATAAAGCTTTTGTCCACTAGGCGTTAATTGAAGCTTTCTTCCTGTTAAATTAAATAACTTGGTATCTAATTCTCTCTCCAGTTTTTTTATTCGATTGGTAATATTTGACTGTACCGTATGTAATTTATCTGCAGCACCTTTTATACCGTCTTCATCGACAACAGCTTTAAATGTTTTTAATGTCAAAATTTCCATAACTTCTCTTATTCGAAATCTTTTGTTCTATTTAATTCAATTTTAAAGAATATCAGAATAACTTATCATTTGTTTATATTATTTAAAAACGAGATTAAAAGCATGATAACGGACTTAACTAAAACTCGCGTTTATTTTGCAGGTATTTGTAGTTTAATGGTAACCGTAGGTGTTGCACGCTTTTCCTACAGCTTACTCTTGCCAATTATGCAAAATAGTACTGGCCTAACTGAATCTGCAGGCGGTTGGTTAGCTACAAGTAATTTTATGGGCTATATGTTTGGCGTTCTTATAGCAGCAAGCATGCACAACATGAATTACAAATATAATTTACATCGTCTTTACCTCATTTTAAGCATAGTCACCACTATTGGCATGTTAATGACTACTAATATCGTTCTGTGGGCAATATTGCGATTTGTTGCTGGTATTTGTGCTTCAGGAGGTATGATTATCGCTTCAGGCTTAATATTAAAATGGTTAGTAAAACATAACCATCGGGCAGAGTTGGGTATTCATTTTTCTGGTGCGGGCTTAAGCATCGTAGTCACTTCTTTGCTGGTAGAAGCCATGCTGACAATGTCCGCAGACTGGCAACAACAATGGATAGCTTTAGCCATTTTAGCTGCTATTGCCGCTATTCCAGCATGGTTATGGATGCCTCACCCTTATACGGATGGTAAAGTTGATGTTACTGTTGTAGATAACCCGCCAAGTAAAGCGTTTACGACGTTAATGATGTTAGCCTATTGCTGCGCAGGGTATGGTTATGTTGTCAGCTCAACTTTTATTGTAGATATAGTTGAAGGTGTTGAAAGCCTTAAGGGACTTGGCGCTTTTGCTTTTCTATTAGTTGGGCTAGCAGCAACACCTGCTGCACTTTTGTGGGATCGTATTGCGAGAAATATAGGCTACCTTAAAGCTTTATTGGCAGCGTATATTATTCAAGCAATAGGTATTGTTTTACCAGCACTAAGTAACTCTTTGCCTATGGTTTTGTTAAGTGCATTACTTTTTGGTGGGACATTCATTGCGTGCGTTAGTTTAGTTCTTACAATGGCAGGTAAATTTTATCCAAGTAACCCTGCTAAATTTATGGGAAAAATGACATTAGCGTATGGTACAGCACAAATAATTGCTCCCGTAATTACAGGATACATTGCAGAAGCTTTTGGAAATTATCATATTGGACTATACCTATCTGCCGCAGTAATGATGATAGGTGTATTATTCTTATTTGGATTATTGAACATAGAAAGAAATACTCATCAAGAACAAAGTGCATTAGTTAAAAGTAACAAGCAGACTTGTTAGTTACTACTATTTAATTAACTTTAACCTTTCAAGCTTAACCTGAGTTTATAAACTCATACGATAGCGTATTATTTTTCTAACACGCTATCAGTTTATGAATAGAATAGATTTTGACTGTATGATAAATGTTGTATTTATATTGGTTTTCTTGCCAACATAGTAGCAAATTGTAATTTTGCGCCGTTATGCATAGTACCAACATCTTCATTGTATTTAATCATTTCCCACCCTGCATAAGCTTTACTCAACTGCCCCGCTTCAAAAGTAAAAGGGAAACGTACAGGACAAGGATGTTCTTCAGTATTCATCGCACAAACAATCAGATTATAGCCACCAGCCAAAGTACTATTGCGCATATCAGCCATTACATCATCAACCTTAGATGGCTCTATAAACATCAAGGTTACAGTACACGAAATAAATCCAAAATCATCACTAAGGTTAGCATTAGCGATATCATAAACTTGTGCTTTGACATTACTCATACCTTCTTCATTGATAATACTTTGCAGCATATCAATGGCGCTAGGGTTGTTATCAATAGCAGTAGTATTAAATCCAAGTTGGTTGAGGTAGATGGCATTACGTCCATTTGAGCACCCCATATCTAATGCCTTACATGGCTCAATAATTTTGCACGCATCGACAACTTCACTATGCGCAGGGTTTAGGCCATAACGGCTATTTATATCTATCATGGTAATCACTGTATTTAAATAAGGGGAATTTATTAAGAATAGTTTACCCAAGTTAATGAGAATGGCCATATCTTATAGCTTTTATATAGCTAGTCAACATAACTATTAGCTTGAAGCAAACTAATCATCATTGGCTGTTTAAGCCTCATTATTTATAACTTTAAAAGTGCTACCCCATATATCACAAATTATTTGAAGTTCTTTAAATGCAGCTTCATTAAAAGTATTACTTAGTGCTAAATGCACATTTACTCCTTTACTGACTACATTATCAATGCCGTGAAGTTCATATAAACGAGAAATAAAAATGCTTTCATCTGCTGCACACTTAAATATTAAGCCAGATATTTCTATGTATATCATTAAATTTCTATCATCTCAAAACATGCTATAAAACTAACAGGCCATTTATATCTAAATAGTAAAAGGTACTAGTTTAGTTAATTATCCTGTCCATTAGTTCAGGCCAGAAAATTCTTCTATTCAAATAATACAAGGTAATAATTTAGCAACTTCAATTAAAAGCTATTTCATGTAACTATTTTACGTCATTTACACTTGCTATGGTTATCTACAATTCGAATAGTAAACTAATTTGACTAAATCATTTATTAAGTATCATCGTATCACATGAGGTAAAAAGTATGATTAAACCTAAATCTATTGACCATATTGTATTACGTACCGACCGCTATCAGGAACTCATAAATTCTATTGCTCGGTGTTGGGGTGCACATTAGAGAGATCAACTTCAGGCCAATCTGGCCTCAGCCAACTTAGAGCGCGATCTACCCTGATTGACATAGTAGATATCAATGGAAAGTTAGGAAAGCTGGCGGGC
>CAXIBS010000188.1:0-4378 GCA_964022585.1 uncultured Colwellia sp. | reverse complement strand
CAAAACTAAAATAAGTCCATTCACCCAAGCGATTTTGGTCTATTGGGATAATTACTCCCCTACTTTCCAGCCTAAAAACCAAAAATATATTATTTTATGAACAAATAGTGCAAATTATCATTAAAAACTTACCGTTAACTATTTCAATACTCGCTAATATTAGCAACAATGGGAGTTACTATCCTATATACAATTAACTGAAGAAGAACCTCATCATGAAAGCTATAATCAAGTCATCTAAATTAAACAATGTTTGTTATGAAATTAGAGGACAAATAGCAGCCGAGGCACGTCGTTTAGAAGATGAAGGACATAAAATTCTTAAACTAAATATTGGCAACCCCGCCCCTTTTGGTTTTGAAGCTCCTGACGATATTTTAAAAGACGTAATTCATAATCTACCTAACTCACAAGGTTATAGTGAATCTAAAGGTATTTATTCAGCTCGTGTCGCCGTAATGCAATACTTTCAACAACAAGGCATTAAGGATGTTCGTGTTGATGATATATTTATAGGCAATGGTGTCAGTGAACTTATTGTTATGGCAATGCAAGGCTTGCTTAATAATGGCGATGATGTATTAATTCCAGCGCCTGATTATCCACTTTGGACAGCCGCTGTATCTCTTTCTGGTGGTAATCCTGTTCATTATGTTTGTGATGATGAAAATAGTTGGTATCCAGATCTTGATGATATGGAAAGTAAGATAACTGATAAAACCAAAGCAATAGTTTTAATTAACCCAAATAACCCTACTGGCGCAGTATACCCGAAAGAAATTTTGGAAGGTATTATTGAGCTCGCTAGAAAACATAGCCTAATTATTTTCAGCGATGAGATTTACGATAAAATTTTGTACGACCAAGCTAAGCACATTTCAACAGCATCTTTGTGCCAAGACGTATTTATCATTACGCTTGGCGGCTTATCAAAAAATTACCGTATTGCAGGCTTCAGAGCAGGTTGGATGGTTTTATCTGGACCCAAAATTCATGCAGAAGATTATGTCGAAGGGTTAAATATTCTAGCTTCAATGCGAATGTGCTCAAATGTTCCTAGTCAACACGCCATACAAACAGCATTAGGTGGTTATCAAAGCATTAATGAACTCATCACAGGTGACGGGCGTTTATTAAAACAGCGTAACGTCGCTTATGAAATGATCAATGATATTGATGGTTTATCCTGTCATCCAGCAATGGGTGCATTATACTTATTTGTAAAAGTTGACGCCGAGAAATTTAATATCACTAATGATGAAAAAATGATTTTAGATTTACTAAAACAAGAAAAAATTCTGCTTGTTCACGGCAGCGCTTTTAATATTAAAGCTCAAAATTACTTTAGATTAGTATTTCTTCCACATGTTGATGAGTTAGTGCCTGCGATCGAACGACTGAAAAATTTCTTTCTGACTTACAAACAAATATAAATTAAGTAAGCTATATGAAGCAAAGTACTTTCTTAGCATGGATTTATCGAATGCCCCTTATCAAAAGATGGGGGCTAATGCATACGGTAAAAAAAGAAAATGTTGCTGAGCATTCTCATATGGTAGCAGTAATTTCTCATCTGTTAACCGTGATAAAAAATAAAAAATTTAATGGCAATTTGAGCCCTGAAAAAGCAGCTACTGTTGCAATTTATCATGAAATTTCAGAATCAAAGTTACAAGATTTAAACCACGTAACAAAATACCATAACCCCGAATTCACTAAAGAATTTAAGAAATTAGAAAACCTTTCAGAAATAGAGTGTTTGGTGTCATTACCAAAAGAACTTCAAGAATCATTTTCAGATTTACTTGTGCAAGATGAAGTAGATCATGAATATAAAGTTATCGTGAAAGCTGCTGATATTATTTCTGCATACATCAAAGCATGTGATGAGATTCGCTTTGGTAATGTGGAGTTTGAGCCAGTAAAAAATAAATTAGACTCCATGTTAATGTATTATAAAAACGAATTACCTGAAGTGGCCTACTTTATGGAAGTATTTTCTGATAATTGTCTTGTTAGTGTGGACAAACTTGCTGAACAAGATAGTTAAACTAAATCTTTCCTCTGTTTTACTCCAAAGTGACTTTTCTAGCAATAGTCGCTATTACTTTATTCAAATCAAAAAAGCGCTTTTCATCTATCGTTAAATTCACAAATTTCATTCAACTATGGCCATCTTTTTCTCTGAGTTGCTAACTACTGCAGTTGTACACTCATAAGCTTGCTTGAGTAAAATCGACAAAACCGACGGTGTAGTCTACTTTTAATAGAATATACACGACTGTCTTTGCCGTTTTGACAGCGAACATTGGGAGTGTCGATCATGGCCACGCGAACTAAATCAAACCAGTTAACTAATACTCAATTAAATAAAATATCAAAACTTCTCGAAAACTTAACTAATAAAGCAAAGAAACAATCTCCACCGGATGCATTTAAAACCTTAGGCACTGGTTTAAGTGGTTTAGGTAGTAAATTTATGGCAGAAGATGTTAAATTAAAAACAGATGTCACAGATGATTTAGGCGAGCATTTTTACAATTTAGCACTCGCATTAAACGATAAGGCTTTGCCAAAAGATTGTGCTAATACACACGAAGAAAATTTCTTAGCAGATTCATTAACATCAGCTGGCATGGGAGTTTTAGCTTTAGGGGATAGTATAAAACCACCCGCTTCATTAATAAACGATGGAACAGCCAGTGCTAAAGTTCTAGGCTCTATACAAGAGTTTAGGGAATGTGCTTCTGCTCTAGCAGATTATATGATTCTTCTTGCGGCAGAGCAGTATCAAGCTGATAAAAACCTAATAGCATCAATTCAGATTCCTAACTTAGGCTCCATGGAAGACTGTGGTTGTCATCAATCTCTACTTAAAACAGCCCCTTCACCAATTTCATTAAACACTGCAATGTCTGCTTCATTCATTCCGGAAGTGGTTGGTGCGTCTCAAGAAGAACTAGCTGAAATTCTCCGACTTTTTTTAGAATTATTAATGTTATTAGCAATTTTATTATCAGTTATGCCTACTGTAGGCTGCACCAATAACTGTACTCAAGGTGCTTTAAGAGCAACTATGTCAGCCCATGGTGCTGACTCACAGGGTAATTCTACTTTTGATATACAATGGGATTATTGCTGTGTAGAAGCTTGCTTTTTATGGGTTACTGGTACTTATTGGCATACAGAAGGGACTACAAGTCATACGGCTGGAAATCCATTAGGAACAAACCGTCAAACTGCAGCAACCAGACGAGCCAAAAGTGTAGGAAATGCCGCAGCCAACTGGTTAACAAATGGAGGTGCTATACCTCCGTTATTACGAAGACATCGAGTTCGACCAACGTTGGCAGCGCCAACCTCTACATGCTAATAAATGCTTTATAGTAAAGTTTACGCCAAGAGTTCAAACCAATTGAACTCTTGGTGTTATTTTTCCTTAATATGATTTACATATAGACGCTTTTTGCTTTATAAAAGCTACAGAATTACCGAGATGATATTCAATTTCACAATCCCACATAAAGCCCTAATGCGCAAATAACTACCCCCTAAATTATCCTAACTTTTATTATTCAACCTTTAATCGTTTTTACCGATTACTTCAATCAATTTTAATTATTATTAGTTTTCACTCAGATATGTATAATCCCATTAAATTAGAATTAACTAATAAAGAATTAACTTATTTAATGACAGTTAATAACTATGTACTGAGTAAAACAGTACAAGGAGAGTAATAAAATGATAAGCGAAGCGTTAGTTGAATTATCGCGGTGGCAGTTTGCTGTTACCGCATTATTCCATTTCTTGTTTGTTCCCTTAACCCTAGGTTTAACGTGGATTCTATTTATTATGGAATCTGTTTATGTGATGACTGGGCGTGAAATTTATCGAGATATGACAAAGTTTTGGGGCAAGTTATTTGGTATTAACTTTGCCATTGGGGTAGCCACTGGCCTTACCATGGAGTTTGAATTTGGTACTAACTGGTCATATTACTCCCATTATGTGGGGGATGTATTTGGCGCGCCACTAGCGATTGAAGGATTAATGGCTTTTTTCCTTGAATCTACCTTTGTCGGGATGTTCTTTTTAGGCTGGGAAAGGCTGAGTAAGCGACAGCATTTAATTGGTACCTTCTTAATGGCATTAGGAACTAACTTTTCTGCACTATGGATTTTAATTGCCAATGGTTGGATGCAAAACCCTGTCGGCAGTGAGTTCAACTACATGACAATGCGCATGGAGCTTGTAAGCTTTAGCGAAATAATTTTTAATCCTGTAGCCCAAGTGAAGTTTATTCATACTGTCGCGGGTGGTTACGTTGCTTGTGCAATGTTCGTATTAAGTATCAGCAGTTATTATTTACTTAAAG
>CAXIBS010000187.1:0-4407 GCA_964022585.1 uncultured Colwellia sp. | reverse complement strand
TGCAGTAGCGCCGATGGTAGTGTGGGAGTTCCCATGTGAGAGTAGGACATTGCTAGGTTCCATTTTAGATCAATTGATCACCCCGTGGAGGGGTTCCCGAGTGGCCAAAGGGATCAGACTGTAAATCTGACGGCTCAGCCTTCGGTGGTTCGAATCCACCTCCCTCCACCACTTATTATTAAATACCAGCAATCTGCTGGTATTTTTTTTGCACTTTTTTCAGCCTATCATATAGTTCGTGCTCTTTATTAAGTGTTATTAATTCAAGAATCATCTTCTTTGCTTGCTTTAATTCATTAATCATAAATTTGTCCTCTTCATAGCAGCTAAGTAAAACCTGGATTAAATTCAACTTAATACCTTTGTGATTGGGGAACATGAGTAGTGCTTCATTTAATGATTTAACAGCCATACTATAGTGCTTTTCTTCATATAGCTTTTTACCAATGGCAAGAGCCTGCTGTGCTTTTTCGGTATAAGTTTGTTCGTGTTTATCAGAACCTAGCTGTTCTTCACTTGTATTAGGCATTGTTATATTTTGTTTTTGTTGCTTTATTGTTGCTAGAAGTTGTGATGCTTTTTTGTTTCTATTAAATTTAGCTAGTGAATAAGCTATCTCTGTTAGCTCGTCAACATCCATGTTGTGTTGCTCTTTATCAAGAAGGTCTAAGCCTTGGGTTAATTTGCTTCTAGCAAAGGTATAATCTTGAATATTTTCAAGTAAAGATGCTGATAATAAATGTGTCTGAACCTTTAATGAGGTTTGATCAAAGTTTTTGTTCATTTGCGTTAGCATTGAAAATGCTCTGTTGTTCATTTTCTTTGCTTCGAGCTTAGACAATTCAGAAGAGTAGTTTGCTAGAGATTTTGCATATTGAATTGCATTACTAGGACAGTGATGAATAGAGTTATAAGCAAGTTCATATACGACATGATATGCATTAGCTGCCTTTTGAAAATTTTCGTTAGTAAAGCAAAGACCAGCATATTCTTTTAATCTTCGAACAGATCGTGGTGATAATAGAATTGCTTGTTCTAATGTGTTTTCTGCAAATTCAGTGTTGTATTTTTTCCTATAAGTTTCAGCAAGCCAATCATAGGCGGGTAAGTATAAAGGTTGTTGTGTAATTATATTCTTGAATATACCCTCAGCATTCGCCAAGTCATGGTTATGAAGGGCAATTTTACCTAGGCCTATACTTGCCCATTGACAATCAGCTTTCCCCTGATAGGCCGAATAAATCTCTTGGGCTTGATCAAATAGCTTCAAGTCAAACAACTGCCTAGATTTAATACCTAAACACTCTAATCTATAGGGAGTGTTATTTTCTAATGCCTCGTCAATGAGGCTTATGGATTGTTTTTTATTATTATTGTCTAAGGCATGATAAATCGACTGCATAGTTTCTTTTTTCATCATGCATTTATTTAATCGGTTTTGTAGTGCGCTAATAGTGTAAGGTTTGCATAAATAACTATCAGGCTTGTGTTCAAGAGCTGCTAATACCATAGCTTGTGATACTTCAGCGGTAATAATAATAACAATACAATGGCGTGATATTACTTCACTGGTACGTAACTCTTCCAGAATTTGTTGGCCATTTTTTTGATTATCCCCTAAATCATAACCTAAGAAAATTATATCGTAATTTTTTTCTAAACAAAGTGCGATGACATTTTGCGCATAGGGGGTTGTATCAACTTGCTTCTTTGTTAATGTCATTGCAAATTTTGTTAAAATGTCTTGAGAAGGTTTGATGTTATCAATAATTAAAAAATTCTTATTACTGTAATCAATATTTATCATACCTCTTCCTAGTTCAGTGCAATTAGTCGATTCTATTATCTGTTGTTTATCTTAACTTACCAATACCTTCACTACAAAAAATGTTAAACTTAAATGAATATACTGATAACTAATAGTAAACATGAAATTTACAGACATAGCGTTAAATCCCAAATTGCAAATAGCGCTTCAAGAGCTTGAATATCATCAGGCAACTGAAATTCAAGAACAAGCTATTCCACTTATCTTAGATAATAACGATGTTATGGCTAGAGCAAAAACTGGTACCGGTAAAACGGCTGCCTTTGCTTTACCAATACTAAACAAATTAATTGCAAGAGATAACGACCAAAAAAAAGTAACTGCATTGATACTTGCCCCTACAAGAGAGCTAGTTCAGCAAATACATTCCAATTTTAATAGTTACGCAATGCATACCCATATAAGTGTATCTGCAGTTTTTGGTGGGGTTAGTATTAACCCCCAAATTAGTGACATTAAACGAGGAGTCGATGTTGTTGTCGCAACTCCAGGAAGACTGCTAGATTTACTATCTAATGGGCATCTAAGTTTACAAAACTTGTCAGTATTAGTATTAGATGAAGCTGATCGAATGTTAGATTTAGGGTTTAAGGCCGAAATAGATCAAATATTATCAATAATTCCCACAAAGCGACAAACCTTACTATTTTCTGCAACTTTTGATGACGCTATTTATAAATTTTCTAACGCTTTACTTAATGATGCAAAAATTGTCACTATCGATGAGAAAAATGAAACAGCTGATAATGTAGAGCAGATAATTTATACCGTAGACTCTGATCGTAAGCGAGAGTTGCTGTCTTTTCTAATTGGTTCGAAAAACTGGCAACAAGTTCTCATATTTACTCGTACAAAGCTTATGGCGGATAAGCTAGCAAAAGAAATGTGTAAAGATGGAATTAAAACAGTATCTTTACATGGTGATAAATCACAAGGAGCTCGTGATAAAGCACTATCAGAATTTAAGAATGGAAAAGTGAGAGCTCTAGTTGCCACTGATGTAGCTGCTCGTGGCATCGATGTTGTGCAGTTGTCGTATGTTATAAATTTTGAACTGCCTTATGTAGCTGAGGACTATGTTCATCGAATAGGTAGAACAGGCAGAGCAGGAAATAAAGGGATTGCAGTATCTTTATTATCACCAGATGAAGAGTGGCTTCTTACAGCAGTGGAAAAAGTGATTGAAACGCGCTTACCACAACAATGGCTTCCAGGATATGAACCAGATTTAACTAAAATTGCAAAAGCAAATAAACCTATGAACAAAAAAACTGCTCGAAAACAGGCTCTTTCAGGTGGTAGGGATGAAAAAAGGAAAAAGAGACATAAAAGAAGACCTACTTCAAAAGCTCAGAAATAATTGATAACTTAAATAAAAGCTAAGGAGAGTTTCTCGCGAGATCGTTAGCCTCTGCACCGCCAGCAATAGCCGCAGCGGTTGCTGATTCTAGTGATATTCCAGATTCTATTGCTGTACTTATGATATCTCGTGCCTTCTCTCGGTGAGAAGAACTAACAGCAACACTTATGACGTTACTGTCGTCTGAAGATAATCTAAGCGTGTCTTTGACAAAACTTGTTACTTGCTCAGGAAATGTTTTTACGGCAATAACAAGAATATCTAATAACTTTTCTGGATAACTTTGCATTGTGTTGTTAATTATATTGTCTGCCATCATAGGTTCAGTTTGTATGGCAACTCTTACAATGTTATCAAGTTCTTCAGGGTAATGGGAAACAGCTGATTGAACTATTTCTTTTGCGTAAGCCGGTTCTTCACTAATAGCGATACTAACTATGTCTGTGCTAGTTGCAATGTTAGATTGTAATAAAGTTGAAATAACATCACTCGTTAATGCCGGCTCTGCTCTTAAGGCACCACAAATAATTTGCCTGTATTCTTGTGGAAATTTTGTAAGGGCTACCTTTAAAACAAGGTCAACCTGTTCAGGGTATCTCTTTAGTAATGCATTAACACTTCGCTCAACGGCAAAGGAAGGATTAACCTGATGTTCAATTAATTGATCAAATAGATCTGAAATCACACGTTCTTGTCTATTTTCGAGTGAGTTATAAGAAGAGGTACTGTGGGAAGAAAAGGATATACTCGTAACGATAATTAATAAAATGTAAATATACTTCATTTATTCCACTCACAAATTGAATTCTAAATATTCCTCAAATATCGTTCCTTCAACTAGAGGGGCATAAGCTATAGTAATAATTATCTTTTGTTACTGACAATATTTAGTGAGTTTAACGGTCGATAATTCATTAATATTCTACAACTTAGTCCATAAACTATTCGTATAGTTCAATTTATCTTCGAACAAATAAAAAAAACAAAATAAAGCTTGATACGTTAGGTCATATCTATACAATGCGCCCCAGTTCCAAGAGGTTCAGCCAAAAAGCTTAATCAACTGGACGTTTTGATAAGTTATCTACTTAGTAATAAGTAAAATAATCGAAGTTAACGTTTACTTTTAAAATGAAAAATAACTTTTTCAAATTAAATTAAAATAAACGTTGACATCAAAACTCGGAAGCGTATGATACGCATCCTGCTTCGGGGCAAC
>CAXIBS010000186.1:0-4422 GCA_964022585.1 uncultured Colwellia sp. | reverse complement strand
TAGTGATAGTTCTATCCTAAACAAGTTTAGTGAATTTGGTGGAGTTATTTTAACCAAGCGCGGTAATAAAAATATTAAAACTATTGAAGACATTAATGGAAAAACATTTGCTGGCGTTGATAAGCACTCTTTTGGTGGCTGGATTATGGCTTACGAAGAGCTTTTTAAGCATGGAATTAGTAAAGATGATATCCAACTAACTTTTTTACAATCAAACTATGCTGTTGTAGAGTCAGTGCTAAAAGGGAAAGTTGAATCAGGGACTGTGCGTACTGGTATACTTGAACAGATGGCGAACAAAGGAAACATAAAGCTGTCAGACATTAATATTATTAATGCTAAATCTTACAAAGACTTTCCCTATGTAATTAGTACAAAACTTTATCCTGAATGGCCTTTTTCAAAACTAAATCACACTTCAAATAAGTTGGCGAATGATGTTTCGTCTGTGCTTTTAGATATTTCATCTGAGCATAATCCATTTATAGAGGTTAAAATGGATGAGTGGACAGTTCCGCTAGATTATAATGATGTACACGATCTGCTAAAAAAATTACATACACCAACTTATGAATTTAATGAAATTACTCTCGTTGATGTATTTCAAAAGTATGCATTGACAATCTATAGCGTAATACTTGGTTTTAAACTATTACCCTTCAAATTGCTTTATATCAAAAAACTCAATCGAACGTTAGATGACTATAACTTTAAGTTAGATCAAGAAGTAAAAGAAAGAACTAATAATCTTAAAAAAGCGAATAGAAAGCTTAAAGTTTTAGCAAATACAGATCCATTAACTGGTATTAGTAATCGGGGTTATTTTTTTAACCAAGGAAAAAAATACTTCAATATTGCTATTCGAAATAGGACACCATTACACCTTCTTATGCTTGATTTAGACTTATTTAAAGGCATTAATGATGAATATGGCCATCAAGCGGGTGACTTAGTATTAAAAGAGTTCACTCAAACAATTGAAAAAACGCTCAGAAGTAGCGACTTGTTTGGGCGTATTGGCGGTGAAGAATTTTCTATTTTGTTACAAGATACTAGCATTGAAGGTGCTAAGCTTTTTGCTGAACGTATAATTAAAAACATAGAAACATTGCAAATAATGTCATCTGATGAAGTGATAAAAATAACGGTGAGTATTGGCCTTGTGACTTTAAAAGACGAAAATAATATTCATGACTTACTTAAAAAAGCCGATATAGCGCTATATAAAGCCAAAGATAGTGGTAGAAATAAATATGTTTATGTATAGAACATCTATTCCTACCTATTTAGCTGTAAGCATTTTATTTAGAATCTTTTTGAGAATTAAGCACCTTTTGATATTTAGTAAGTTTATACTTTGATATTATCGTTTGGTAATTTTGTAGAAATAACAACAGTTAATGTTAAAAATAATGCTGATACCCATAAACAACTTTCTAAACCGTACTCTTGATATATCCAACCAGAAAGCAAAGTGCCTATCAATCTACCCATAGCATTTGCCATGTAATAAAAGCCAACATCAAGGGATACACCATCACTGCTTGCATAACTAACAATCAGGTAACTATGTAAAGAAGAGTTAATAGCGAAAACACCTCCAAAAATCAATAACCCAACAATGAGTGATGCTTGGATGTAAAAATCAAAATGTAATGTTAATGCGATAGCTATCGGTATCAACATTAAATAGCTAGCCCAAAATAATGCTGTTTTTCCTGTGGGGTTTTTCCCTGTGATAGAAGGTGCTATAGATTGAACGATGCCGTAGCCAATGACCCAGCTGGCCATAAAACCACCGACCCACCAATGATCCCAATTAAAATTTACTGCTAAAAATACGGGAAGCGCTACAACAAACCAAACATCTCTCGCGCCAAATAAAAATAAACGTGCAGCAGAAAGAATATTAATTGAAGCACTTTTAGATAAAATATCAGTAAACTTGGGCTTATACTTTGTTTTACCCAAATCTTCTTTTAGCGCATACAAACTAAAAAGCCATACCACGGCTAACAGCACGGCCATTAGTATTATCGCACCTTTAAATTCGAGTAAAGTTAATAATAACCCTCCAAGAAAAAAGCCAATTCCCTTTAACGTGTTTTTAGAGCCTGTTAGCATGGCAACCCATTGATAAAGCTTGCCTTCATTATCTTTAGGAACGAGTAACTTGATGGAGCTTTTAGCACTCATTTTATTTAAATCTTTGGCGATGCCTGAAAGAGCTTGCGCTGCCATCACATAAGCAACAGTAAGCATTTCGGCAGGAACTGCTAGCATAGCAAGGGCTATTATCTGTAACGCTAACCCAATATTCATGGTTTTATTTAAACCAAGTCGTGCCCCTAACCAGCCGCCAATGAGATTAGTAATAACACCAAAAACCTCATAAAATAGAAAGAGCATCGCGATATTTAACGGGCTGTATCCTAGTTGATGAAAATACAGCACAACCAGCATGCGTAGTGCGCCATCAGTTAAGGTAAAAGCCCAGTAATTACCTGTAATTACCAAATATTGTTTAACTTGTTTGGATAACTGTGGTGATAACGTATTAAGCGATAAAAGCCCCATGTAAAACTAATCCTTGTCTGCTAAGCCAACCATACGGGCTAATTCGGCAGTTCTGTTTGCATAGCCCCACTCATTGTCATACCAAACATAAAGTTTTACTTGCGTGCTATTAACCACCATGGTTGAAAGGGCATCGATAATACTTGAGCGAGGATCGGTTCTGTAATCAATCGATACTAATGGGCGTTCTTCAAAGCCTAATATGCCGTTGAGCTCATTTGCGGCAGCTTCTTTAAGTAGCTTGTTTACTTCTTCAACACTGGTTTCTTGCGACATTTCAAAGACGCAATCCGTGATAGATGCATTGGCTAAAGGAACACGGATCGCATGACCATTAAGCTTACCTTGCAGTTCAGGAAAAATATGGGTAATAGCGGTTGCTGAGCCTGTTGTGGTTGGAATTAAACTCATGCCACAAGCACGTGCTCTACGTAAATCAGCATGGGGAGCATCTAATATGGTTTGTGTATTGGTTATGTCATGAATGGTGGTCATTGAGCCATGTTTAATACCAATTTTTTCGTGCAATACTTTAACTACTGGAGCTAAACAGTTTGTAGTACATGAAGCTGCGGTTACAATGGGGTGAATAGCTTTGTCGTATAAGTCTTCATTGACACCGACTACTACATTTAACACACCGTCTTCTTTAACCGGTGCGGTAACAACAACACGTTTTACCCCTTGATCTAAGTATGCTTTTAATAATGCTTTGGTTTTAATTTTCCCCGAAGCTTCAATAACCACATCACATTGAGACCAATCTAGATCACTTGTCGCAACTTTTTGAGTGCAGGGGATAGCTTTCCCATTAATCATCATATTGTCGTCATCATGAGTTGCTTCATGATGCCAACGACCATGTATTGAATCAAAGGTCATTAAGTGAGCAAGTGTTTCAGCTTTACCTGCGGGATCATTAATGTGAATAATTTCAATGTCATCCCAATCGAACGCTGCTCTCATTGATAAACGGCCCATACGACCAAAGCCGTTAATACCAATTTTAATTGTCATAAACTTATCCTAAATAAAGTGAAAATTTTTAAATAGATAACTAAAGTAACTAAATATAAGTTACCTTAGTTAATAATCGCTAAAAGCTGTTTGTGATTTAAGCTTTTAACCAGGCTTCAATATCTTGGCGATGTGGAATCGAGCCACTATGTACATTAACTTCATCAATGATTACTGCAGGCGTGCTCATTACGCCGTAACCCATAATGATTTCAAGATCCGTTACTTTAGCTATGTTTATATCGATATTAAGCTCATTCGCTATTTTAGAAATCACTTCCATCGTTTTTGTACACTTTGCGCAACCAGTGCCTAACACTTTTATCTCTTTCATTATTTTTTCCTTTTAATTTAAACCTTAAATTAAGCCGTTAAATAAACGGCGTTAAAAAATTAAAAATCCAACCTATTAGTGTAAATGCGGTGAGTAGCAACACAAAGAGTACGGCTAACAAGCGCCACTGCATAACTTGCTTTAACAAAATAAACTCGGGAAAGCTGGCGGCGACTGTGCTCATACAAAAAGCCAGTGTTGTTCCGACAGGAAGACCTTGTGTAATTAAGCTTTCCATGACAGGAATAACACCAGTTGCGTTTGAATATAATGGTATTCCCAATAATACAGCAGAGGGGACAGACCACCATTGGCCATCGCCTAAATGTTCTTGAATCCAACCGTCAGGAACAAAACCATGTAAAGCAGCACCTAAACCAACACCGATAATTACCCATTTCCATACACGGCCAAATATTTCTAGCATTTCTTCTTTAGCAAAGGTATGTCTTTCTTTAAGGGAAATAGTCGCTGCTTGGCTAGCTTTTTGTTGC
>CAXIBS010000185.1:0-4433 GCA_964022585.1 uncultured Colwellia sp. | reverse complement strand
CCACAGGCGGAAGAGTAAATCCTTTAAGTAAGAAAGTTGATGAATAAGAGTTAATTATACTTTAATGTTACATTAACCTTTGATAATGAAAAAACGGCTTGAATGCCGTTTTTTTTGAGGTGTACTTTAATAACCTTAGTTATTGTAACTTGTTAGCACAATAAATCTTATAAAGGCCAGATTGCTTTACTCACTGCCTTTAACTACTGGCTCATTAAATGGCGTATTAAAGTTTTCTGATAGCTCAAAGTCACCGTCAGCTGAAATTAACTTATTGTCAGCAAATTTTATCGTAAAATTTTTCTGTACGTTTAATTCTTTACTACGCCCAGACTTAAAGCGGTAAACATAATTCCAAGTATCATTATCAAAAGTATCAATGACCACAGGGCTTCCTAGAATAAACTTAACTTGTTCTTTGGTCATACCAACTTGTATTTTATCTATACTTTTTTGTTCAAGATAATTTCCTTGTGGAATGTCAATACGATAAACCCAACTTGAACAAGCAGAAAGTGATAGAGCAATTGTCATTATGGTGGTACGAAGCAGCATGAAGTTTTACTTTCCTTTAATACAATTTAAAATTAACACATAACGTGTGAGCAGGGATAATAACTAAGCACAGCTTTAGATACAAAATTATTTTACATAATTTTAATATTACTTATTAACTAGCTAATAATTCTTGTGCATTTGCTAAGCTATGTTCTGAAATTTTATCACCTGCAAGTAATCGAGCTATTTCTTTGATGCGACTTTGCTTACTTAGTTCCGTTACTTTTGTTTCAGTGTGCTCACCATCGGTTAATTTGCTTACAAATAGCTGCTGATGACCTTTACAAGCCACTTGCGGCAAATGGGTAACACAAATGACTTGGGTATTTTTAGCTAGTTGTTGTAGTTTTTTACCAACCATAGCGGCTGTTGGCCCACTTATACCAACATCTACTTCATCAAATATAAGGGTAGGGGTTACAATTTTATCAGCTAGAATAACTTGCATTGCTAAACTAATTCTTGACAATTCACCACCTGAAGCGACTTTATTCATTGCTTCTAATGCCTGACCAGGGTTGATACTTACCTGAAAATCAACTTTATCGAAACCGTTCACTGATAAATTAGCTGAGTTACTGTCAGTATTTGTTTGTTCTATGTGAATGTTAAACTTTCCATGGGGCATATTAAGCTCTTGCATACTGGTTGTAATTAATTTGCTTAGTGCTTTTGCTGCTTTTATTCTTGATGAAGATAGGCTTAGGGCTGCATCATGATACAGTTGTTGAGTTTTTGAAATATCTTCTATTATTGTGTTTATGGTGGAGTCATCATTAGACAAAATGGTTAACTCTTGCTTAAGCGCTTGATGAAAAGAAACCAAGTTTTCAGGGGCTAAATTATGCTTTTTAGCAAGTTGTAATGCGGTAGAGTAACGTTCTTCAATTAGCGCGTAGGCTTGTGGATCTAAATCAAGCTCTTGATAGTAATGGGTAAGATCGTTACTGGCTTCTTCAAGTTGAATATGTGAGTCACTTAGAATATTTGCTATATTTTTTAATCGACCATCAAGTTGCGCTAGTCCATTGATGTTGTCACTACATTGTCTGAGTGAATCTAATATATTAAATTGTTCGCTTTCAGCTAGTATTTGCAAAGAGTTTAATGTTGTATCAAGTAAATTTTGCGCATTTGCATGTCTTTTATAATCATCTTCAAGTGTTTGAAATTCCCCTTCTTGCAGTGCAAATTCATCTAACTCACTAACTTGATACTGAATTAATTGTTGCTGTGCCTCACGTTGTTGCTTATTTTGTTGAAGAAGTGTGAGCTCTTTATTTAATTTGTGCCATTGCTGATAATAATGCTTCACTCCATCAATAAGTGGTTTGTGATCGGCATACTCATCTACCAATTTGCATTGCTGGCTGGATTTTACAATGAGTTGATGATCATGTTGTCCATGAATATTAATGAGTAATTGCCCAATTTCTTTAAGCTGTACTAATGGTACTTGGCTACCGTTAATATACGACTTAGAGCGACCTTCTGCAGAAATCACGCGTCGTAAAATACATTCATCAGTTGGCTCTATTAATAAATCATGTTGTGCTAACCATTTTTGTGCATAAATGTTAGTTTGAATTTCAAAGGTAGCAGCTAATTCAGCTTTTTTACTATTAGGACGAACAACATTGGTTGTTGCGCGCTCACCTAAACATAAACCCAGTGCATCTATTGCTATTGATTTGCCAGCACCTGTTTCGCCAGTAATAGTAGTCATACCTGATTGCCAATCAATATCTAATGAACGGACAATGGCAAAATTTTGAATGTTTAGTTGTAAGAGCATAATAGAACACCAAGTACTGTATAAATAACTAACTGTTAATTTATACAGTAAATTAGGCGTATGCAAGAATTTTATAAAAAATAAGCAAATTCTTTATTTAATTGAGGTATGTATAACTAGAAAAAATAATATTGATTAATAAAGTTTATTACCCCAACTAAGCTTATTGCGTAATACGTTAAAGTAATTATGATCTAGCGGATGTACTAAGCGAATAGTCTCTTCACTTTTTCTGATAATTACTTCGTCACCGGGCATAACAGCTAAAATGACATGTCCATCACAACTCACTTGTAAGCTTTCTTGGTTTTCATTGGCGAGAATTAATTTTATTTCACTGTCTCCGTCAACAACAATTGGGCGGCTAGTTAATGTATGTGGGAACATAGGAACTAAAGATAGCGCATTTAAATTTGGTGTTAAAATAGGGCCGCCAGCAGACATTGAGTAAGCTGTTGATCCCGTTGGCGTTGAAATAATTAAACCATCAGAGCGTTGACTAAACATAAAACAGTCATCTATATGTACTTCAAACTCTATCATACTGGCTACTTTACCAGCATGAAGAACGGCCTCATTTACCGCACTATTTGAGCTTTTTAATTTACCATGACGGTAGACTTCAGCTTCAATAATAAAACGATTTTCTGAACGGGACTCTCCCGCTAATATTTTAGCTAATGGTTCAATAATATCATCAGGTGAAAGATCAGTTAAAAAGCCTAAATTGCCGCGGTTAACGCCAATTACACCTATATCATAACAAGCTAAAACCCTAGCAGCGCCGAGCATGTAGCCGTCACCACCAACAACAATAGCTAGATCTGCCAGTTCACCAATTTCAGTTATTGCACAAACCGTTGTGTTATTAGCTGTAATTGAACTTGCAACTGAGCTTTCAATTAAAACCTGATAATCATTATCAATTAAGTATTGATATAAACTTGAAATCGTATCGCTGGCGCCTTGGTGATTGGGCTTACCGATAAGGCCGATTGTTTTATAGTGTTGAAGCATAACCAGTATTTCGTCATTTTAGTCTTTATATAGGAAGTTTCCCCCTATTTGGTTGGCTTGTAAAGTTCACTTTTGATAAAATCTTTTTAATTTAGTTTTAAATTCAGCTTGAATCAAACAAGCTAGACCCCATAATTAGCAACAATGTTAAAGTTTATATAGATTTAATCGGAGTTTTTCATGACAACAGAGTCAACAAAAAATAATGCAGAGCAAGAGATCTCACCAGAGCAATTAGCAGATGAGATAGTACAAGAAGCTGAAGAACAAGTAGAAGAACAACACGAACACGCACATGAAGTAATTAGTGAAGAGCAAGAGCGCATTAATGAATTAGAGCTAGCTGTAGTTACTGCACAATCAACTATTAATGATCAAAAAGACTCTGTTATTCGTGCTAAAGCAGAAGTTGATAATATTCGTCGCCGTGCTGCACAAGATGTAGAAAAAGCGCGTAAATTTGCGTTAGAAAAATTTGCAGGCGAAATGTTAACTACGGTTGATAATTTAGAACGTGCTTTACAAAGCATCGACAAAGATGATGAAAGCAAAAAAGCTGTTGTTGAAGGCATCGAATTAACCTTACAAGGTTTAATTGCTTCATTAGACAAATTTGGTGTTAAAGCTGTTGACCCGCAAGATCAACCATTTAACCCTGATTTCCATCAAGCAATGTCAATGCAAGAAGTGCCAGATGTAGCACCAAACACTGTTATTGCTGTAATGCAAAAAGGTTACGAATTAAATGGTCGTTTAATTCGCCCTGCAATGGTTATGGTATCTAAAGCAGCACCTTCAGTAGATACATCAGCATAAAATAAAGCTATTTTGCTTGTTAAATGATCAGGTCTACATATCAGAAACACTAAATTGCATTTGCCAATTTAGTGTTTTTCTTTGGGTTTAACCATAGTGTGAAAGGTTGATAAAACTATTTTAATCAAACTTCGTCTTGGTTATCGCTTGATTATAAAATCCGTTAATGAAAATTAATGGTTTTTTTTTGCTTTTAATCGTTTGAATTTAGAATAAAAACACTTTTTTTTACATTTTTCTATTGAAT
>CAXIBS010000184.1:0-4441 GCA_964022585.1 uncultured Colwellia sp. | reverse complement strand
AAGGCTGACTTAGGCTCAAAGCGAACATCACCTTGCGTTAAATTGACATCATCACCATCAATGTAAGGTGGATTGGAAACAATAAGGTCAAATTTTTTATTTTCATCAATACTATCAAACCAATCACTTTGATAAATATTCACTTGTGTTAAATTAAGATTTTTTGCATTACGTTGAGCAAGGCTTACAGCGTCTGCATTATAATCTAGCGCATCAATCTGCCACTTTGCTTTTTCACTGGCTAACGCCAACGCTATTGCACCAGTACCTGTACCTAAATCTAAGCAAGCTAAAACTTGATCATCATCATGGAGCTCAAGAATAAGCTCTATTAAGGTTTCTGTATCAGGACGTGGAATCAATGTTGACTTAGACACGGAAAATGGTAATGACCAAAACTCTTTTACACCGATTAAGTAAGCAATAGGCTCACCTTCAGCTCTGCGCGATAATAACGGTATAAACTCAAGTAACTGCTCATCACTTAGTTTTTTTTCTGGCCAGGTAAGTAAATAACTACGCTCTTTTTTCAGCACAAAACTTAATAGAATTTCAACATCAAGCTTGGCACTATCAGAAGTTTTAGTAAGTAATTGTTGTCCCTGAAAAATAAGGTTGGCAATAGAGTTATCACCAACCAAACGCAAGCAAGTAAAATTATTATTCAATCTTTTACAACCTAATTAATTTTGTTCAGCTAGCTCAGCTAACAAATCAGCTTGGTTTTCTTGCATAATAGGTTCCATGATCAAATTCAAGCTACCTTCCATTATTTCGTTTAAGCGATATAAAGTAAGATTGATGCGATGATCACTCATGCGCCCTTGTGGGAAGTTATAGGTACGAATTCGCTCAGAACGATCTCCACTAGCAACTAAGTTACGACGTGATGATTCTTCTTCACCTCGACGCTTTTCATCTTCTGCTTGTTGTAATCTCGCTTGTAAAACCGACATAGCTTGTGCGCGGTTTTTATGCTGAGAACGTTGATCCTGACATTCAACCACCACACCACTAGGAATATGTGTGATACGAATAGCTGAATCAGTTTTGTTAACATGCTGACCACCCGCGCCTGATGCACGGAAAGTATCAACTTTTAAATCAGCCTTATTAATCTCAATTGCATCTGCTTCAGGAATTTCAGGCATTACCACAACGGTACAAGCTGATGTATGAACTCGACCTTGTGATTCTGTTTGAGGGACACGTTGAACACGATGACCACCTGATTCAAACTTCATAAAGCCGAAAACACCCTCGCCATTAATTTTGAGGATCATTTCCTTATAGCCACCCTGCTCGCTTTCATTGGAATTCATCACTTCAATCTTCCAACCTTGCTTTTCTGCATAGCGGCTATACATCCTAAATAAATCACCTGCAAAAATAGCAGCCTCATCGCCACCTGCGCCTGCTCGTATTTCTACAAAACAGTTATTATCATCGTTAGGGTCACGAGGTAATAATAAAATTTGTAATTCATCAGCTAAGTCTGCAACAGCTTTTTTAGCATCTTTGTACTCTTCCTGAGCCATCTCACGCATATCAGGATCATCATCTTTAAGCATCAATTCAGCGGTAGCAAAATCATCTTCTGCACCTTTGTAGTTATTGAATACTGACGTTACTTCATCTAAGCGTTTAAATTCTTGAGATAAAGCACGGAATTTATCTTGGTCACTTATAGTTTCAGGATCTGATAATAAGGCTTGAACTTCTTCAAAGCGCTCAACGAGCACTTCAAGTTTTTGGTAAACGGACGATTTCATTGAAATATTCTTTGCATTAAATAAGAGAAAACTAAATTGCCTCTATTCTAACACAGTAAATTAAGAGATGACGTAATGAGGGGAAAATATCTTAAATGAATTAAAATAGACTTAAATGACTGTCTAATATTTAGTTATATTCAAACAGGTATTGCTAATTTAGAATAAATTTAGGGTTTAGAACACAACGTAAATTTTTGTTATTTTTTGTCATCTATATTAAAAATATCACGAAGATAAATTAATTTATCTAACTCGCCGCCTTGAGCCGCTGATTGCAGCGCACTGGTTGGGGCGTGCATAAACTTATTTGTTAGTTTCGTTGCTAATTCGCCAATAATAGCTTCTGAATTTTTACCACTTTTTAATTGTAGCAAGGCCTTTTCAAGTAACAAATCTCGTTCTCGTAAACACTGTTTTCGATAATTAACCACAGTATCTTGAGTATTTAAACCTCGTAGCCATGACATAAAGTTATCTGACTGATCATTTACAATACTTTCAGCTTCTACTGCAGCTTTACGGCGATTATCTAAGTTTTGCGCAATAATACTTTGTAAATCATCAACGGTATATAGAAACACATCTTCTAAATCGCCAACTTGTTCTTCAATATCACGAGGAACAGCTAAATCAACCATAAAAATTGGTTGATGTCGACGTTTGCTCAATGCTTTTTCAACCATACCTTTACCAATAATAGGTAAAGTAGAGCCCGTAGAACTAATAACAATATCAGCTTGGCTTATATGCTCTGGAATTTGCGCTAACGTAATAACGTCGGCACCAATCTGTTTAGCCATTTTTTCAGCGCGATCAATAGTACGGTTAGCAACCGTGATTTTACCTACTTTATTCAATGGTTTCGCCGGCTCCAACAAGTAAAACTTTTACTTTATCAAGGCTAGCAAAAATGTGTTTAGCTAAATTAACACTGGCAAAAGCAACAGATACAGCACTGGCACCAATTTCTGTGTCAGTACGGACTTGTTTAGCTACACCAAAAGTGCGTTGGAATAAACGGTCCATGATTAACGCCATAGAACCCGCAGCTTTTGCTTGACTATAAGCTTGTTTCATTTGCCCAAGTATTTGCGGCTCACCTAAAACTAGCGAGTCTAAGCCACAAGCAACACGCATCATATGATTAACAGCGTGTTGGTCTTGATGCCAATATAAACTCGGCATTAAAATCGAAGCTGGAACATTATGGTAACTTTCTAACCATTGAACTAAACGTTCTTGTGTTACCTTTATATCACCATCTTGAATAAGATAGAGTTCGGTACGATTACATGTAGATAAAATAGCAACTTCACGACATTGAACTGCTGTTAACATTTCTTGCAAGGCACTCGACAACTTATCCGCATTAAAGGATATTTTCTCTCTGACCGCAACAGGGGCAGTTTTATGGTTAATTCCTACAGCAACAATGGACAATGTAATAAACCTATATATAAAAACAAATAAAAGTCAGCTTTAATTCAAACCAACATTTAGATTATACGCTAACAATCCTATTATTACTCAGGTTTGCATCGTAAACCATGATCTGTGATAAAAATCACTAAAAAGAGTAAGGTTTTTCAAGCTTAGTTGCGTATTTTACAAAATACTTAGGTTAATTTAAAGCCCTGAACCATAACTAGTGTATTGAATTGATACCTTTGCTATGTTCAAATATCTGTACTTTTACACCTTAAGTCCCCTTGAAATGCCTAAGCACCCGTTTTATTTTCTTCTACTTTTTATACTCTCAAGTATTTTTATTTCTGGTTGTTCAACAAAACCAAACAATGGCTCACCGGCATTAATTGTTCAACAAAACGCAGAACAAAGAGCAGTTCAATTATCCCAAATTAATCAATGGCATCTTCGTGGTAAAATAGCATTTATAGAACAAATTAAAGATAAAAAAGGCAAACGAGAGAGCGCAAATATTTCGTGGCAAGAAAATAAAGAAAAACAAACTCAAGAACTTAACTTAACTAGCTACTTAGGTATAAATGTACTGCATTTATCATCAAAAAATGGTGAGCATTTAATTAAAGTTAATGGCAAAGAGTACCGTGCAAGTAACCTAAAGCACTTGATAAGCTCTCTTACTGGGCTAACTTTACCCACAAAAGCTTTAAGTTATTGGTTAAAAGGGCTTCCCTATCAAGCTTCAGATCAAATTATAATATCACCTGAAACTCAATTACCTATTAACTTAAGTAGCGTGTTTGAAAATACTCAATGGCAAATTAATTATAAGAACTATAAAGTTTTTGATGGCATAAATATGGCAACACAATTCTCCATAATAAAAGATGGCTTACTCATTAAAGTAGCTGTAAAAGAATGGTCTTTAACAAATTAACCGATTCAAAAAATATCCTAATGAATAAATATTTAAATAAATCATTTACATTTCCTGCGCCGGCTAAGCTTAATTTATTTCTGCACGTAGTTGGTCAACGTAACGATGGCTACCACGAATTAGAAACGCTTTTTCAGTTTATTGACCGTAGTGACACTATTGAAATAACAATAACTGATAATTCAGAGGTTTCATTACTAACACCTATCGATGGGGTAAGTAATGAAGAGAATCTCATTGTAAAGGCTGCTAGGCTATTACAAAATAAAGTAAGACAAGAACACCAAGAAGCTCCACTTTTAGG
>CAXIBS010000183.1:0-4452 GCA_964022585.1 uncultured Colwellia sp. | reverse complement strand
TATTCCCTGATGGTATTGCTCGCTGCTTATTGGGACGCCAAGCTAAATGGAAAACAGGAATGTATTCAACATTAGCAGGCTTTGTTGACCCAGGGGAATCTTTAGAAGAAGCAGTAATTAGAGAAGTATTAGAGGAGACAGCGGTTATCGTTGAAAATCCTCAATATATCAGCTCTCAACCTTGGCCATTTCCTGCCTCAGTTATGCTTGCTTTTACTGCCGTAGCCACTTCAACTACTATTGATATTAGTCAGGATAGTTTAGAAGATTGTCAATGGTTTTCTAGAGCACAATTAGCTGAGTTTTATAGCGAAGATAATAAAAATAATGCAGCTACAGAAACGACACAAACAAAGAATAAACAATATCAATATAGATTAAGTAGTGCTGATTCTATTTCATCTTATCTAATAACGGCTTGGAAAAACAAAGAAATAGGACAATATTAATCGTATAAATAACTATCTGTGACCAGCTAATGTAAACTTTTCAAAAATGCTTGCCACTTTTTCGCCACATTTTGTCAGTACTTTGCCCCAGTACTGACACAACAACCACTTAATGCTTTGCTTAAATAGTCTTTACCACTTAAAGACCAGAGCAAGCCATGCTTATTGCTAAAAAAAACCGACAACTTATTGATTATAAAAACTCATATTATTGTCAACTTCAGCGTAGAAAACGTCGTTATAAATGGTTGAAATTTTCACTGGTATTATTAGTCTTTGTTGCATTCTTGTTTGTGTTAATTCCCTTTGCACAAAGTCAGCAAGTTCACTTTGAAAATGAGAATAACAATAAAAACCCACTCATTCATGGGCCACAAATACATTTTAAACACCCAAACATCACCAAAGGTGTAACCTTTCCTGTTGATATTCAAGCTAGCATTGAAATAAATGGTTTAGTTGCTTTTGCAGAAATAAAGCAAACCTTTATCAACCCCCACCCAATAGCTCTAGAAGGAAAATACCAATTTCCACTACCTGAAGACTCTGCAGTGAAACAATTAAAAGTAAGAATTGGTGATAGAGAAATAATTGGTGAAATTATGGAAAAAAAAGCAGCTAAAAAGATTTACCAACAAGCAAAAAAACAAGGTAAAAAAGCAAGTTTAGTAGAACAGAAGCGTCCAAATTTATTTAGCAATAAAATAGCAAACATCCCTGCACAGTCAACCATAGTTGTTACGCTAAAACTAATTATACCCATCAATTTTTCACAGGGTAAGTTCAATCTAAAACTCCCCTTAGCCATGACTGAAAAATATCAGCCACAATCAAGCTTATCCCAAGAGCAGTCAGTTAAAAGTTACGGCAACTATTTGTATAACCGTTCATATAAAAATACAGATAAATTATTTACAGAATCAAGCATAACAGCCACTAACTTTTTAGATAATCAAACACAAGCTATTGCTCCAAGTCAATCATCCATCAATATTACCTTAAACTCTGGTGTTCCCATCACTTCGATTATCAGTAATAGCCATAAAATCCTTTCACGCTCATTAAATAGCGAGCAAAACAGCTACTTTATTACGCTAAATAAAGCTCATGTTATATCAGATAAAACTTTTGATTTAACTTGGCAATTAATTGCTGATGAACACCCACAAGTAAGTAGTTTCACACAACAAGTATCTGGTGAGTATTACACTTTGTTAACTATATTTCCTCCCAAAGTAGAAACTGCACAAATACTGGCAAGAGATATCATCTTTATTATTGATACATCAGGCTCTATGCAAGGAGGCTCAATGGAGCAAGCTAAAACTAGCTTACAGCTTGCTCTGTTACAGCTTAACAATAAAGACAGCTTTAATATCATCGCATTTGATAATGATACCGAATTGCTGTTTCCAATAACACAAATGGCCTCTGACAAAACGATCAGTGAGGCACAAAGTTTTATTGATAACTTAAGTGCTGATGGTGGCACCGAAATGTATAGACCATTGAGTAACGCACTAATGATGAAGCGGACAACTACGCAGTCAAAAGAAGCCATTCGCCAAATAGTTTTTGTTACTGATGGCGCTGTTGCCAATGAGTTTGAACTAATGCAACTGATCAGCAACGCACGAGGAGATTTTCGTTTATATACCGTTGGAATAGGTGCAGCACCTAATGGGTACTTTATGAAGAAAGCAGCTCAGTTCGGTCGAGGTAGCTATGTTTCTATTCAAAAGCAAAATGAAGTTCAACAAAAAATGACTCATTTTATGAATAAAATTAGTCAACCAGCACTCACTAATATTAATTTAACACTAGATAACCAAATTTATCAGCAAGGTGAGATTTATCCGAAGAAGATCCCTGATTTATATTTTGGTGAGCCGTTACAAATTGCACTTAAAACTCAAGCTCCTATTAATAGCGTTCAACTAACAGGTGAAACTGTATCAACACCTTTTTATAAGCAATTAATCATCAGCAACCGTAAAGAATCTAAAGGAGTTTCAGTGCTTTGGGCACGAAGAAAAATTGAAGACTTGCTCGATAGCCTTGTGATAGGTGCAAACAAAGAACAAGTAAAAAAACAGGTTATTACAACATCCCTAAACCATCAAATAATATCCCCCTATACCAGCTTTATTGCGATAGAAAAACAACAAGAAGTTTTACCCTTATTAGCAAAAAACAACATATCCGCACAACAAAGAGCGAAAGCTGCAAGAGCAAAAAGTAGTGCTATTCAAGCCAGTCAAAGCTTAATGGTTGCTATGCCACAAACCGCTATTGGTTGGCAATTACAACTTATCCTTGGCATCTCATTACTATTGTTAGCAAAAGTGTTTGATGCCATTGAGTTAGTTACTCGCTATATAAAGAAATAAGTTGTTATGAAAAATATTCTCAAAATATCAACACTTATAATTGGCAGCTTGCTTTGTCTTCATGCGAGCTGGTTGCCAATGAAAGGATGGCTTGCTGAGCGTTTAATAGCTTACAGCTGGCATCAAAGTATAAGTTTTCAACATAAAGTCAAACCCTGGCCTTGGGCAGATACTTATCCTATTGCCAAAATATCTTTTGAACGCTTGAATAAGCAAATGGTAGTGCTTAACGGTGGAGATCCCACTACTTTAGCTTTTTCAGCCGGAGCTGTTGCTCCATTTAATCAAGCGAGTGGCACCCAACCTTTTGTTGTTGCTGGGCATCGTGATAGTCACTTTTCATTTTTGAACGAGGTATTGATGAACGATATTATTTCACTAGCTGACAAACATGGTCAAAATCAGCTTTACCAAGTTGAAGCTATTGATATTGTTGATGCTTCAACAGGAGAGCTTTCTATTTGGGCTGAAGACTCTCCGTTAATATTGATTACCTGTTATCCATTTAATGCTTTAGGAAGCGATAGCCAAACCCAAAAAAATGAGAGATATATCATCACCGCAAAACGTCTATAAATGAATAACAGCTTTGTTTTTTAACACTCTCTCATTATGGCCTGTTAACTATTCAAAATTTTAAGCGGTAAAGATAAGGCGCCATTATCAGTTTGCCCAACAAACCAAATAATGGCACTTAAACCAGCTACAGAAACAACATACCATAGCGCAGAAACAATTTGAGCATATCGATTAAGTGGTAAAAGCTCACTTAAATGTCGGCGTTTATACTCAAATAATATTTCTATACTACCAATGGCAAGTAAAAAACCAAGTAACGCTAAGCCAAAGTAATAGCTGATGAAAACGCCAAAGCCCGCTCCTAAAATACAGGCAACAAGCCCAACCTTAGAGTTAATAGAAAAAGCAATACTTTTAAGTATATGGCCGCCATCTAAAGGCAATATAGGTAATAAATTAAATAAGTTAAGTAACGCATTAAAAACAGCTAAACCCGCAAGTAACTCTATATCCGTAAGCCAATAAGCAATCAAAGCTGCAATAGATAATATCAAGCCAAAAAACGGCCCCATAATCGAAATAACAACATCTTGCCAACGAGTATTAATTTTATCATCACTAAGGGCTAAACCACCGACAAAAGGGATAAGGTATATACCTTTGGTTTTTAAACCAAAATATTTCATCCCTTTAATATGGCCATATTCATGAAACACTAAGCAAAGCACAAGAGCGAAAGCAAACTCAATAGAAAACAACCAACTATAAGCTGCTAAACTTCCAGCTGCAAACAGTACCTTTATCACTTTGGCACTTTTCAGTAACTTCAAGCCAAGACCTGCCAACCCAACAAAACTAAACTTTATAGCTTGTTTTTCACCTTGGATTATTTGACGCTGTTCTATATCTTTTTCATTAAGAGTGCTTTCGTGTTGCAACTCATTATTAATGAGCAATTGAAATTGCAGTTCAAAAGGCTGCCATTGAAGTAAGCCACTTAATTCAATGTGTAACTCACCCTGCTCACTTTGTAAGGAAAAATAATGTGAAAACTTTTCATTATCAGGATTAGCATCTATTTGAGAAACACATTG
>CAXIBS010000182.1:0-4483 GCA_964022585.1 uncultured Colwellia sp. | reverse complement strand
CATAGAGTTAAGATCATAATCAATAACAGCAATAGCTCCCGTAGAAAACATCGGCATATTATTTTTATCCGTTAATTCTGCGACAAAATAGCTAACAAAGGGCATATGAGAAATAAATAAAACAGCCGAATTTTCATCACTGTAATTTTTGTCTTGGTCCTGACTAAATAATCCATCAACAAAGTCATGCACTTGTTTTGCATTACCAGACGGAGTAATAAAGTCTGCTGTATTAACTTGATGGCTAAGTGATTCATCATCACTCAATGAGCGTAGAACATAATCACACGTTTGTTGTGCCCTAATATATGGGCTAACCATCACAACTACTAAATTAGGGGGTTGTTGAAATATCCATTGCCCAATAATTTTGGCTTCATCAATCCCTTGTTTTGTCAAAGGCCTTTGTGAATCATCACCTGCAATATCTGCAGCCTCGCCATGACGCATTATAAAGATTTTCATTTACTCTCCCGCATACCAAATAGATAAGTTCACGCGGCTGATTATTTTGCGGCTATAGTAATAGAAACTAAATACCTTTTACATCAACTATTAAGAATAAAATGGACTCAAGTTATTCCATAAGGTAATTTAGACTGTCAGCATTTTATTGTAATGGCTATTTACACTCATTCTTGCTGTCAAAATTAGGAGGCAAGCTTTGAAGCAAAGTCCAAATGATTTCAAAAAATATCAATCTCTTACCTTAGAGAATGGTTTAAAAGTTTTATTGATTCATAATGAAGAGTCTGACAAATCTGCCGCAGCACTTGCTGTCAATGTTGGACACTTTAATGATCCCCATGACAGGCAAGGATTAGCCCACTTTTTGGAACACATGTTGTTTTTGGGTACAGATAAATATCCTGACGGTAGTGAATACCAAAAGTTTATCAGCCAATACGGCGGCAGTAACAATGCATGGACTGCAACCGAACATACTTGTTTTTATTTTGATATACATCACCAGTATTTCAATGAAGCGCTCGATCGTTTTAGTCAATTTTTTATCTCTCCTCTACTAGCCGAAGAGTTTATAGCTAAAGAGCGCAAGAATATTGAAGCGGAGTTTAAGTTAAAACTAAAAGATGATATACGCCGTTTATATGATGTACATAAAGAAACTATTAACCAACACCACCCTTTTTCTCAGTTTTCGGTAGGGAACGTAGACACGCTTGCCGATAGAAATGGAGAAAGCATTAGTACAGAAGTAAGAGACTTTTTTACTTTATATTACCAAGCTAGTTACATGACACTTGCGATAGAAGGTCCACAAACATTAGCTGAATTAGCACTTCTGTCTAAAAATATGTTTAGCGGCATCAAAAATAACAATTCAGCACTACCTACTATCACAGAGCCCTTATATTTACCTGAACATAAGGGTATTTACATTAATGTCAAACCCGTAAAAAATGATCACCAATTAATTATTAGTTTTGCCATGGAGAGTATAGATAAGTTCTACAAAGATAAGCCTGAATCTATTCTTGCCTATCTAATAGGACATGAAGGTGAAGGCAGTATTTTAGCCACTTTAAAGCAAAAGCAATGGGCTATGGGGCTAACGGCAGGCTCAGGGATCAACGGTTCAAATTTTAAAGACTTTAATATTAGTATTAGTTTAACTGAAAAAGGCGAACGCTATATTGATGACATAATAGCTGTAGTATTTTCTTATATTGGCTTATTAAAATCTACAAAATTACCTCTGTTTTACTACCAAGAAAAACAAGCAATAGCCAACTTGTCATTTAATTATCATGAAAAAAGTCGCCCTTTAGATAATGTCAGCCAACTTGTTATTAACATGCAACATTATCCTTGTGAAGATTACATTTTTGGTGATTACATTATGTCAGGAATGCAAGAGCAGAACATTAACCTATTATTGAGCTACTTGCATGCTAACAATTTACGTGTTGTTCATATTAGTCAAAATAATGACTTTTCAAAAACAAGCTTTTGGTATCAGGTTCCTTACAGTGTTAATAAGATATCATCAAAAAAAATTAGCTATTGGGAAGAGTTATCTACACCAAGTAACACTAATTTTAAAGTAAATAGCGCATTATTCTTGCCGAAAGAGAATCCATATATAACAGGTGAGCCGCATGTTTATGAAAATATTGATAACAGCACTCTACCAACAAAAATAGAAGACAGTAGCGGTTTATCTGTATGGTTTAAACAAGACACTACTTTTAAAGTACCTAAAGGCTATATTTATCTTGGAATTGATTCACCTTATTCCATAAAAAGTATAGAAACGATAGCAATGACAAGGTTATTTGTGGATCTATATACTAATGCTGTCATTGAACAAAACTACGATGCCGAACTTGCTGGGATTCATTATCACCTTTATGCTCATCAAGGAGGGCTTACTTTACAGCTGTCAGGTATAAGCAAAAACCAACCAAAATTATTAGATAAATTGCTTTATCAGCTAACCCATCAACAAGTTAACGAAGAAGACTTTATACTCTATAAAAACCAACTGATTAAACATTGGCATAATAGTGATAAGAGTAAATCAATCTCGCAGCTGTTCTCTACGCTAAGCTCATTAATGCAACCCAATAATCCTACTGCTGATGAATTATCTAAAGCTTTAACTAAAATTAATTTTTCACAATACCAAGAATTCTGCCATAAGCTTTTTAAAAAAGTGACGCTTGAAGTACTAATTCATGGTAATTGGTTAATTGATCACGCGACTCACATAACAAACGCTATCAAATCAGCTTTTGCCAATAACTATCATCATCAACATGCTGTTAAATGTCCTGTCATTGACATAACAAACAAGCATTCACATATTCTCCCGCTGCAAATTCCTGATCATGATCATGCTAGTGTAGTTTACTATCCATTAGAAACTAGAGATGAAAATTTAGTCGCTTTAACTATGGTTACCAGTCAGCTTTTATCACCACTCTTTTTTCAAGAAATGCGTACCGAAAAACAGTATGGCTATCTAGTTGGTGTGGGATATGTGCCAATTAATCGTTACCCCGGCATTGCCTTTTATATTCAATCACCGCATACCAATGCAGTAACTCTCACAAAAGCTATAGATGAATTTATTACTAACAGCTTAGATATGCTAAGTGAAATGAACGATGATAACTGGTTGAGTTTGATTAATGGCTTATCAGGACAGTTACAAGAAAAAGATAATAACTTAAGAATAAAAAGCCAAAGGTTTTGGGCTGCCATATGTAATAAAGATTTAACTTTTTGTCATAAAGAAAAATTAGTTTCTGCGATATCATCATTGTGTTTCGAACAAGTAAAAACCTTTATTAAAGATCAGCTGATGGTAATTGCAAACCCAGACAGAGTTATTTTGATATCAACAAAAGAGAGTAATTCAACAACATCCCAAAAAACTGAACATAAAATAAATGATGAAATTATAATCGAAGCAAATGATTTTATAGAAAAAAACAAAAGAAAATACTAACTCTGCCGATATAGAATTTATTGGTAACAATTTAATAGTTCTATGAGTCTCTAAAAAGTTGACATCAGACAGAGCATGAACTTTAATGGTTCGTCTCAAAATTCATGATTAAAATGATGAATATAAAAATGAATAATAACAATAATAATTTTTCTACTTTAGGTTAAATCGTGCTGCTACAAATTTTTAGGTTAAATCTTATTTGCTTTTTGCGTTTGGTTTTCAAAAACCAAACGCAAAAAAGTATGATAACTTTTCCTATTTACCTTCTTTTTTGGTTCAGCATCACAATCAGTATAACCGCATTTTCTGCTAACGAAATTATTCTAGATAAACTTGACTCGCCTACTATAAAATCTACGCTAGTAGAGTCTAATGATAATTTACTTAAATTTAGTCAGCTATCGACCCAAAATGGGCTATCAAATTCAAATGTTTTTGATATTACTCAAGATAACCAAGGTTTTATTTGGTTTGCTACAGAAGATGGGCTAAATCGTTCTGACGGAAAGAATTTCGTCACTTACCGTCACAATGCTAATAACAAAAACTCTATTGCCAATAATCTTATTCGAAAGATCTTTTATGATAGTGAGCATACTTTATGGATCGGTACACAAAACGGATTAAGCAGATATAATCGCGAATTAGATAATTTTGATAATTTTTTTAATATCGCTGATGACGAGAACTCACTTAGAGATAATATGATTTGGGATATTTATCAAAATAAAAACAAATCAAAAACTAAAACACCTTCTGTACTTTGGGTTTCTACAACCGAAGGTTTACATACACTTTCACTAGATAGTTCAGAAGTAAATACCTTATTCCAACGTATAAAGATTAACAATTACGATGATGAAATTAGAGAAATCAATACTATATTTCAAGATAAACAACATAACTACTGGTTAGGCAGCTTTGAGAAAGGCATTCATTTAATAAGTAAAAACCTCGCTTATATTGGCTCACTAACAGGCAATAATAAATATGATTTATCAATAG
>CAXIBS010000181.1:0-4485 GCA_964022585.1 uncultured Colwellia sp. | reverse complement strand
TAATATCAGCTAATATTACTTTACCTTCTTTGCCAACCAGTTGAGAAAATTTAGCAGTTAAATCACCTGTACCACCTGCTAGATCAAGCACCTTATTACCGGGGCGAACGCCACTGGCGTCAATGGTGAAGCGTTTCCATAATCGATGAACACCAAATGACATTAAATCATTCATTACATCATACTGTTTGGCTACAGAATGAAAAACCCCTGCAACCATAGAAACTTTGTCTTCTTTATCAATGGTTTTATAACCAAAGTGAGTCGTGTTATCTGATAATGATTCTTGTGTGTCTGGAGATTGATTTTTTTCTGATGCTGACATTTGTTTTTCACTGATTTTGTTAATTCTTGATAGTTTACTGTATGTGAAGTAAATCAACAAATACCCGATAGACTTTTGTTGATTTAAAGCAGTTATTATTACGCTAAATATTACTGAGCAATAATGAGGAGTTTACGATAATGGTACGTCTTTGAGTCTTATAGAGCATTTGAAGCTATTTAATTCAATGTTAGTTCAAAAAAGTAGCAATATATTATTTAAATATATTTTATGCTTGCATTCTTAGAGTATATGCTCTACAATTCTTTTTGTTCCCTTTATGTGAACGCTTGTTGTAATAATTTAATATTCTAGCTTTCCTCATAGCTAATCGACCGATAGTAATTCTATCGGTTTTTTTTGCCTAAAATTTAGGTAAGCCTTATTAAAATCAGAGAACTATTTTTATTTCTTCAATAAATATTCATTAGTTTTCTAGAGTGTAGGTAGGCTATATGTCTTGCTCTAGCTCACCGATTACCTCATTAATATCGTCAATTTTATTGGATAGAGCAGCTTGTGCATCATAGAGGCCTTGATTGTAATAATGCCCTTTTAACTCAGTGGTTAAAAAATCTAAAAAGAATTCAGTCTCAAATTGTCCAGCATCACAATCTAATTCTGTAAGTAAGTAGTGCTGTATTTTTTCGACTAAGCGTGTTTTTTGTTCTATTGATAAGTACTTATCTTTCATCGTAGAGTCAAATAGTGGTTGAATATGTTTTTACTACTATACTTTAAAGGGCGAAGTCATTTATAACATTTTGAAAGGATGCTTATGAGCTTTACTAACCTATCATTTAGAAAGAAAATATTCAGCTTACTCGCTTTACCTATGTTAGGGTTTCTTTGGCTAAGTATTAATTCTGTATTGGATAGTATTGCCATTAAAAATGAAATGTCGACTATCGCACCTTTAACTGAGCTGTCAGTAGTTTATAGCGAATTAGTTCATGAGCTACAAAAAGAGCGAGGTATGACAGCAGGATTTTTAGGCTCAAAAGGCACTAAATTTGCTGATAAACTACAAAATCAAAGAAAAAATACTGACCAGAAGCGAAGCAACCAAGAAAATTTTTGGGGTAAAAGTAACTTCAATTTAGAACAAATAAAGCAGCTAAATAACACAATCAGTCAATCTTTAAAAAACTTACAATCAATTCGCCAACAAGTGGACTCGCAATCTATTTCGTTAGGTAAAGCATTAACTTATTACACTCAATTGAATAAACAGTTGTTAAGTGTAGCCATGTTAAATGCGAGCATTAGTTCAGACGCTTTAATCACTAAAATAACAATTGCTTATTATAATTTTTTACAAGGTAAAGAGCGGGCAGGAATTGAACGTGCCGTATTAAGCAATACGTTTGCAAAAGATAAGTTTGGGCAAGGCATGTATGCTAAATTTATTAGATTAGTCAGTGAACAAAATACCTACTTTGATAACTTTAATCAGTTTTCTGATGATAAGGGTAAAGAGTTTTTTAAGCAGCAGTTAAATCATGCAGCAGTTAAAGAAGTGTTAAACTTAAGAACCATAGCAATTAATAATCAAAGTGACTTTAAAACTGATGCTGAATACTGGTTCGCTCAATCAACAGGGCGTATTGGGCAACTGAAAAAAACAGAGAATTTTTTGAGTTCAGGGATTTTGGCATTAGTTGAAGATAAACAAAACTCTGCTTTTCAAACTATGCTGGCAAATATCGTTATTAGTTCGTTGTTAATTATTTTGGCGTTAACGATTAGTTTTTATACTATTAAAGAGTTAACGGGCCGTGTAGTTAATTTAACAACAGTGATGGATCAAGTTAGACATCAAAATGATTTAACTGTAAGAAGTGCTTTTGAAGGGAGTAGTGAGCTTGGTCAAATATCAGTCTCTTTGAATAAAACATTAGGTCAATTCACGGATGTCATTAAAGGTATATCCTCTTCAAGTATGTCATTAGCTTCTGCAGTAGAGCAAACCTCGAAAACGTGCGAATTTAACTCGCAATCATTAACAGATCAACAAGATGGTATCGCGCTGATTGCAACTGCAATTGAAGAATTATCAGCGACGGTAAAAGAAGTTGCCGAAAATACCCAAAATACTGCAGCTTCAGCAAAAGATGCTGATGATAAGGCAAAGCATGGGTTGGATACCGTGCAAAAATCATATCAATCCATAGAAACACTCGCACACGAAATAGACGGACTAGCAAAGCAGATAAGTAATTTACATGAAAGTAGTAATAATATAACCAGTGTGGTTGATGTTATTAAATCTGTTGCTGCACAAACTAATTTACTCGCATTAAATGCAGCCATTGAAGCGGCTAGAGCGGGTGAGCAAGGGCGTGGTTTTGCTGTGGTTGCCGACGAAGTAAGGACGCTCGCTCAACGTACCCAAAAATCTACTGAAGAAATTGAAAACTTTATTCTTTCATTACAAGGTGATGCAAATGCTGCTTTTAATGTAATTGAAGCCAGTCAGAAAAAGGCAGAAGATGCTGTTGAAAACTCAAAAAATGTAGAACTAGTTCTAGAAGAAATTACGGAATCTGTAGGTACTATTTTTGCTATGGCGGATCAAATAGCGACAGCGATAGAGGAACAAGCCGTGGTTACTCAAGATGTAGCGCAGAATGTTGTAACGGTAGAGCAAAAATCAATGGAAAGCACTGAAGGTGCGAATCAAATAGCTATAACAGCAAAAGAGCAAGCTAAATTAGCTTCTACACTGCAAGAAATGGCAAAAACCTTTAAGGTTTAATATATTTGCTGGTATTAAAGAAATAACTCAATGGTAGCTACTGCATAAATTATTAGGCGACTATCATTGAATTATTAAGTTGAAGCCTTTTTAAAACTAATTTTAGTAAATACAGCCAAATAGATGCCGCAAAAAATTAACAAAATACCTCCAATATGAAATGAGTAAATTTTTTCATTGAGAAAAACTGAAGAGAGAACAAGTCCAAAACAGGGCATTAAATGTATAAATAAACCAGCTTTGGCTGCGCCTAATTCACTAACTCCTTTATTCCAAAATATATAGGCTAAAATTGAAGGAAAGATAGCCATATATAATATGGTAAATAATGCACTGTTTTGCCAAGTAATACTGGTTGAATAATAGTGATACTCAATAAATGAAAAGGGCAATAGTGCAATAGAGCCCACAAGTACTGTTATACCGAAAAAGGTGAAACCATCTAAGTCTTGTGGTCTGTATCGTAATAATATTGAGTAGACAGCCCAAAAAATAACAGCAATAAGTACAAATATATCGCCTTGATTGATACTGTAATCAAGTAAACTCGATAAATCCCCTTTCGTAATCAAAATAAGTACGCCAAAAAGAGAAGTGAACACTCCTAACCACTGCTTCTTCGATACGGTTTCTTTCAACCAAAGTGCAGATAACACTAAAATAGCAATAGGGATCACAGATTGTAAAATTGTTGCATTTGTTGCTGTTGTTATAGTTAGCCCTAGATATATAAAAGTATTGAAACAAGCGACGCTTAATATGGAGAGTAAGGTAAGAATTTTCCAATGTTGTAAAATAATGGTTTTATTTTTTTTCAGTTTTGGCAGTAAAAAGGGAGAAATTATCAGTAAAGCAAGTAACCAACGTAATTCAGCCATTACAATTGGCGGTAAAACTAAATGCATCGAACGGCCTAAAACAAAATTTCCAGCCCAAAATAATGTAGTCAATGATAGGAGTAAATATGGCATTAAGTTCTCATTTGATAAAATTTAATTATTGCTAGAAGTAAGATAATAACCTTAAGCACTCTGTAATTATTTTTAATTTTAAAATCATGCAATTACAAATAATAGGAGATTGTAATTACTAAATAATCAAAATACCATATTATTCTTATTTGCGTAGCATTGAAGAGGAAAATAAATGAACAATAACCCAAGTCCTATTTTATATTATGTATATGACCCTATGTGTAGCTGGTGTTGGGGATATCGTCCAACTTGGACATCTCTACAAAAGAAGCTTGAACCTGTCGTTCAAGTTAACATGCTCGTAGGTGGATTAGCTGAAGATTCAGATGTTCCTATGGCAACTGAAATGCAAAGCTTTTTAAAACAAACTTGGCATAAGATTTCTGCTGAGTTAGGCACACAGTTTAATTTTGATTTTTGGTCAAAAT
>CAXIBS010000180.1:0-4514 GCA_964022585.1 uncultured Colwellia sp. | reverse complement strand
ATACTCCTCAAGAAGCTGCTCCAGCTATGCCTGATATGGGCGGCATGGGCGGTGGAATGGGCGGAATGGGCGGCATGATGTAATTTGCTAGTCTAAATTACTAACTTCTTTGTAGCTTTACTACTCGTTTAATATTATTGAACGTCGCGGTAAAGCATCTTAAGTTAAATAATTTATTCTGCGAAACATGCTTAATCCGCACTAAACGCTTAACGTTAAAATGAAAGCCTGAATAGCAATATTCAGGCTTTTTTATTTGAAGTTCGCTTCAAGGTGGGATTAATTATTTTGTTTTTTTAGCTTGAGCAATAAAGTCGCTTAAGTAGTCAATATGTTGTTCGTTCTTGCGAATACCTATAAAAATCTGTTTGTTAATGCCTTTTTCTCCAAAACGAATACTTTTGATAGGCATTGATTTTGAGTGCTCATTTACTAGCCAGCCTGGCAAAGCACAAACACCTCGACCAGCGGCAACCATCTGTAACATTATCTCAGTTGTTTCAATGTTTTTGTGCTTCTTTACTGAACATTTTGCTGGATTGAGAAATTGACTAAATATATCGAGTCTCAATGGCTCTACGGGGTAAGTAAATAAAACCTCTTCACTTAGTTGCTCAGGCAATACAAAATCTTGTTTTGCAAGTGGATGAGAGGCGGAAACAACGAGCCTATGTTCGTAGTCAAAAACGGGTATGTAATCTATTTTAGGCTTAAAGAGTGGATCGGGTGTAATCAGTACATCTATTTCGTAGCTAAGTAATGCACCTAAAGCGCCAAATTGGAATTCTTGTTTTACGTCCATATCAATATCTGGCCATTGATCTAAGTACGGCTGAATAACTCTAAGTAGCCATTGATAACAAGGGTGACATTCCATACCAATGCGTAGTGAACCCATTTCACCTTTGGCAATTTGTTTCAGTAAAAGTTCTGTGTGTGAAAACTGTGGTAATACTCTATCTGCAAGCGTCTGAATACGTTCTCCAGCAGTAGTAAGGCGTAGGTTTCGACCGTCTTTTTTCCATATTGGGGTAGCAAGTTGACCTTCTAATTTTTTGATACTGTGACTTAAGGCGGATTGGGATAAGTACAATGAATCAGCCGCTTTAGTTAAGGTTCCATGCTCTTTTATTGCAGTTAGTATTTCTAAATGGATCCTCTCTAACACCGGTTAGCTCCTATTTTTTAATTTTATGATGAATGATATCCTCGTTCGATGAAATGATATCATTTCATCGAACGAGTTGATTCTATTGGAATGAGAATAAAGATTATAGAAAAAGTTGAGCCAGCATACGTAAGCCAGTGAAGAGTAATACGAAGGCAAAGATTTTCTTTAGCTTTCCAGCATCTAACTTTGCTGCTAGTGATGCCCCTACAGGTGCAAATAATACCGTTAGCGGTACAATGCAAATAAAGCTAAATAAATTGACCAACCCAAATGTACCAACCGGGGCATCGGTTGGCGTACTGCCCAGGGTCAACATAGTTAATGCTCCTGGTAACGAAATGATTAACCCTATTGCAGCGGCTGTACCAACAGCTTTGTGAGCAGGATAGTTATATAATGTAAGCAATGGAACTGAGATGGTGCCGCCGCCTATTCCTACCATAGAGCTGAAAAATCCAATTGATGCGCCCATAACCGTTTGTCCTGCGGTATTTGGCAGTTTTTGATACAAAGCTGATTTTCCCGTTCTAAATAACATGTTTAGTGCTGATAATACTGCTATTATCCCAAACAGCATTGTAAGCATGGTACCTTCAACACGAGTTACTAGCCAACTACCAACTAATACTCCTATAAGAATAAATATCGCCCAGCGCTTGAGCAGGTCGAAATCTACATTTCCTTTTTTATTGTGAGAACGAATTGAACTAATAGACGTTGGTACTATAGTCGCCAGTGAGGTTGCTGTAGCAACTAACATCGCCGATTCTGGCGATACACCGAAGCTCTGGAATAAGAAAAATAGCACTGGTACGATTACAATACCGCCGCCTACGCCTAATAAGCCAGCTAAAATTCCTGCGAATACACCGGTGGCAACCAATGCTAAGAGTGTTGGGATATTGTTTGTTATAAACTCAATGACATTCATTAATTATTACTTCTATTTTTCATTTATATTATGTGAGAGTGATAAATACTTTACTTTCACCTTAAGGGGAGAACGCACACAGTATGCTCCTTATTATTTTATGCTGTCAAAAGTATCCTAGGTGAACATTCATATAATTATTTATCATTGGTTATTATTGCCTAATTAAGGGCGGAAAGCTCTCTTCGAACTATTTCTGCACCTGCACTTAGCGCGTTTAATTTCCCCCTCGCTACATCACGAGACAAAGGTGCCATACCACAGTTTGTACAAGGGTAGAGCTTATCGGCATCTACATATTTAAGTGCTTCTCTTAGGGTTTGGGCAACTTCCTCTGGTGATTCAATAGTATTGGTTGCTACATCAATTGCACCTACCATCACTTTTTTACCGCGAATAAGTTCAAGTAACTCCATTGGAACATGAGAGTTATGGCATTCTAGCGAGATAATATCGATGTTAGATTGTTGTAGTTTAGGAAACGCTTCTTCATATTGTCGCCACTCAGATCCCAATGTTTTTTTCCAATCTGTATTGGCTTTAATGCCATATCCATAACAAATATGTACAGCCGTTTCACATTTAAGCCCTTTAACTGCTCTTTCTAAACAAGCAATGCCCCAATCATTAACCTCATCAAAAAACACATTAAATGCAGGCTCATCAAACTGGATAATATCCACACCCGTTGCTTCTAATTCTTTAGCTTCTTGATTTAGGATTTTGGCAAATTCCCAAGCGAGTTTTTCGCGACTTTGATAATGGTCATCATAAAGGGTATCTATCATAGTCATTGGGCCGGGTAATGCCCATTTAATCGGCTTATCAGTTTGCTGGCGTAAAAGTTTGGCATCATCAACAAAAACCGATTTTGGACGAGAAACAGCGCCAACCACCGTAGGTACACTTGCATCATACCGATCTCTAATTTTAACGGTTTTACGGTTTTCAAAATCGACACCAGTTAAGTGCTCAATAAAGGTAGTTACGAAGTGTTGGCGGGTTTGCTCGCCATCACTAACAATATCAATACCTGTTTGTTGCTGCTCTTGCAGTGATACACGTAGGGCATCGTGTTTACCATCAATTAATTCTTTACCCTGTAACTTCCAAGGTGACCATAGCGCTTCTGGCTGTGCAAGCCACGAAGGTTTGGGTAAACTGCCTGCTGTTGATGTAGGTAATAATATTTTTTCAATACTTGCTTTCATAGTAATGCTGTTGTCCCTTTTCTTTATTAAAATGGCTTTGTTAAAGAGCCTTAATTAAATAGCGTAATTAGCAGACCACTGTGCTAGTACTGCTTGATGCGGTTTGATGAAATATTCTTCAGCATATTTTCCCTGAACGATAGCTAATTTACTGCGTTCTTCTCGGTCATAAATAATTTGAGTGAGTGAATGATCTAGGTTCGTTAAACTAGGTTGATAGCACTTTCCAGCAACAGCATTGGCATTATAAATTTCAGGTCTATAAATTTTTTGAAAGGTTCCCATGGTGCTAATGGTACTGATTAGCTCAAGAATGCTGTAATCGTTCAGTAGATCACCAAAGAAATAAAAAGCTAAAGGTGCAACACTATTTGGCGGCATAAAATAGCGTACCTGTAAGCCCATTTTTTTGAAATATTGTTCAGTCAAAGAAGATTCATTTGGTAGGTATTCAAAACCTAATACAGGGTGCTGATTTTCTGTTCGGTGATAAGTTTTGTTATCGGAAACACTCAGGCATATAACCGGTGCTTTATTGAAATGCTGCTTATAGGTAGCAGAATTAACAAAATATTTAAAAAGCTTGCCGTGAAGATCACCAAAATCTTCTGGTATGCTAAATTTGCTTTGATTTTTATTATGCTCCAACAGTAATACGCTAAAGTCATAGTCTCGTACATAAGAGGAGAAGTTATTGCCTATAATGCCTTCAATGCGCTCGTTGGTTTGGTGATCAACAATATTGTTTTTCAACACTTCAATTGATGGGAAAATCTGGCCACTGCCTTCAATATCTATATCAACAGAGATGATTTCAAGCTCGACAGAGTAGCGATCGCCTTTAGGGTTGTCCCAATACGCTAGGGCATTAAAGCTATTATCGATCATATTCAGCGTATTACGTAAATTTTGTTGACGGTTTTTTCCTCTAGCTAAATTAGCAAAATTGGTGGTAATACGTGTATTGTCAGAAGGGTGATAGTCTTCGTTGAGAGGTATATTCTTAATAGTAAATGTAAAGTCTTTATTCATGATTATTTGGTATCCAATTATTTTTGATAAACCTGAATTTATCTATTGCTCTTTATGAGCTTTTAAATTTTATTTACTGATTTTTCCTATCAGTAGTTTTCATGGTGTTTTGGTTCATGCCTAAAGGCGGAGCTGAAACCTAACTGCAATATTGTCTAAAGTTAAAAGC